>JBBJOB010000029.1:0-13493 GCA_037721455.1 Solirubrobacteraceae bacterium
GCCCCCTTTCCCCGCCGTCGCCCATTGGGTGACGACTGTTGGAGCGATGTGGATGGCCGGCTGGTTCGTCGGCATGCTCAAGGGCCGGCTGACGCGCAACGAGCTCGAGGCGGCGCATATCCTGGACACCGCCCACGACGCCTTCGTCTCGGTCGACGAGCGCGGCACGGTCCTGGCCTGGAACGCGCAGGCGCAGGCCCTGTTCGGCTGGTCGACCGAGGAAGCGCGCGGACAGGAGCTCGCCGGGCTGATCGTGCCGACCCAGGGTCGCGGCGCCCGTCGCGAGTTTGCTGGCGGACCTCGTACGGGCCGGCGACGCCGGAACGCCGGGCACGCGCATGGAGCTCGAGGCGCACGCGGGGCGCGACCAGCTCGTGGCCGCCTAGTGGTCAGCTCGTGGCCGCGTGGACGGGCCGCACTTGCCCACGTGGACGGGGGATGCACACCCGGCCCACAGAAGCGCGATCATGTCGTCCGACCGACAAGGGGAGGACACCTATGAGCACAACGAGCGACCGGGCAACGGCCGCCCCGACCACGATGGCCGTGATGGTGCTGGATGCCGCGGCCAGGAGACGCGGCATGGCCGTGCGTCACAAGGAGGACGGGGCGTGGCGGCGGACGGGCTACGCGGAGCTGGGCCGCAGGGTCACCGCGCTGGCGCGCGGACTGCTGGCACTGGGCGTGGAGCCCGGCGATCGGGTGGCGGTTCTCTCGCAGACCCGCCCGGAGTGGACCTGCGCCGACTTCGCGATCCTCTGCCTCGGCGCGGTCACGGTGCCCGTCTACCAGACCAACTCGTCCCAGGAGTGTCGGTATGTCCTCGAGCACTCGGGCGCACGGGTCCTCTTCTGCGAGGACGCCGTCCAGATCGAGAAGGTCGAGGGCATCCGCGACCAGCTCCCGGCCCTCGAGCACGTCGTCGCCTTCACGCAGGCCGGTGAGGGCGCGCTCTCGCTCGAGGAGCTCGAGGCCCGCGGAGAGGAGATCGACGAGGTCCGCGTGCCCGAGCGCGCCCACGCCGTCTCCCTCGACGATCTGGCCACGATCGTCTACACGTCGGGCACCACCGGCCCGCCCAAGGGGTGCATGCTGACCCACGGGAACCTGCGCGCCGATATGGACATGATCCACCAGCGCATCAGCTTCTCCGACGACGCGGTCTTCTACGTCTTCCTCCCGCTGGCCCATGTGCTCACGCGCATCGTGCAGTTCATCGCCGTGGACGCCGGCGCGGAGCTGGCCTACTGGCAGCGCGACCCCAAGAAGCTCGTCGAGGAGGTCGGCGAGATCCAGCCCACGCACCTGCCCTCGGTGCCGCGGCTGTTCGAGAAGATCTACACGGCGGCGACCGCCAAGGTGGCCGAGGCCGGCGGGCCCAAGGAGAAGCTCTTCCACTGGGCCGTGGGCGTCGGGAGCAGGGTGCGCGAGGCCGAGCAGGCGGGCCGTGAGCCGGGCAGGGCCCTGCAGGCCCAGCACGCGATGGCCGACAGGCTCGTGCTGCACAAGGTGCGCGACCTGTTCGGCGGGCGCATTGAGCTCTCGCTCACCGGCGCGGCGCCGATCGACCCCGAGATCCTGCAGTTCTTCCGTGCCGCCGGGGTCTACGTGCTCGAGGGCTACGGGATGACCGAGACCGCCGCGGTGGCGAGCCTCAACACGATCGAGGAGCACCGCTTCGGCACGGTCGGCAGGCCGCTGCCCGGCTGCGAGGTGCGTATAGCCGACGACGGCGAGGTCCTCATGAGGGGGCCCAACATCTTCGGGGGCTACTTCGACAACGACGAGGCGACCCGCAGCGACCTGGTCGACGGCTGGCTGCACTCCGGCGACCTGGGCGAGCTGGACCCCGACGGCTACCTGAAGATCACCGGCCGCAAGAAGGACCTGATCATCACCTCCAGCGGCAAGAACATCGCGCCCTCGAACATCGAGAATCTCATTCGCCAGACGCGCTGGGTCTCCCAGGTGGTCGTCTTCGGCGACCGCCGGCCCTACCTGACGGCACTGGTCACGCTCGATCCCGACGAGGCCGTGGCCCTGGCCGAGAAGGTGGGCGCCCCGGGCACCGAGATGGAAGCGCTGGCCCGCCATGAGGGCGCGCGGGCGGAGATCCAGCGGGTCGTCGACGAGGTCAACGCCCAGTTCGCGAGCATCGAGCAGATCAAGCGCTTCGAGATCCTCGAGCGCGACCTCTCGCAGGAGAACGAGGAGCTCACCCCCACGCTGAAGGTCAAGCGCAACGTGGTCTACGACCGCCACGCGGAGGTGTTCGCGGGCCTGTACGACTGATCGTGGCGTAGCCTGCCCGGCTCCCCTCAGCCAGAAAGGACCACGAGAGCCATGCCGGAAGCAGTGATCGTCGACGCCGTGCGCACGCCCATCGGGCGCGCGTTCAAGGGATCGCTCAAGGACGTGCGGGCTGACGACCTCGCCGCGGTGCCGCTGCGCGCGCTCGTTGAGCGCAACCCAGGGGTCGACTTCGCGCGGACCAACGACGTCATGATGGGCGCCGCTTCGGGGATCGGTGAGCAGGGCTACAACGTGGGGCGCAACGCGGCGCTGCTGGCTGGTCTGGACCACCAGGTGCCCGCGTGCACGGTCAACCGCTTCTGCGCCTCCTCGCTGCAGACCATCCGCATGGCCTACCACGCCATCAGGGCGGGCGAGGGCGACCAGTACATCGCCGCCGGCGTCGAGGCGGTCTCGCGCGCCGGCCTGGGCGCAGGCATCCCCGACGAGGCCAAGCACCCCCACCTCGACGGCAGCGAGGGCTCGGCCTACGACGTCTACATCCCCATGGGCCTGACCGCCGAGAACGTGGCGCGCCAGCGTGGGGTCTCGCGCGCGGCCCAGGACGAGTGGGCCGCGACGTCGCAGAACCGCGCTGTCGGGGCCCGCGACTCGGGCCACTTCGACCGCGAGATCGTGGCCGTCCAGGGCCCGGAGGGTCCCGTGAGCCGCGACGACGGGCCGCGACCGGGCACGACGGTCGAGAAGCTGGCCGAGCTCAAGCCCGTCTTCCAGGAGGACGGCACGGTCACGGCCGGCAACGCCTGCCCGCTCAACGACGGCGCCGCCGCGGTGCTGGTCATGTCCGAGGACCGGGCCCGCGAGCTTGGTCTCGTCCCGCGGGCGCGCATCGTCGCGTCGTGGGTGTCGGCCGTGCGCCCGGAGGTCATGGGCCTGGGGCCGATCCCGGCCGTCCAGGGGCTGCTCAAACAGGCGGGCATGACCATCGACGACATCGGCGTGGTCGAGATCAACGAGGCCTTCGCGGCCCAGATCGTCCCCTGCATGGAAGACCTGGGCATCGAGGCCGACAAGCTCAACCCCTTCGGCGGCGCGATCGCGCTGGGCCATCCCTTCGGCATGACCGGGGCGCGCATCATGACCACGCTGCTCAACGATCTCCAGACACGCGACGAGCAGTACGGCATCGAGTCCATGTGCGTCGCGGGGGGCCTGGGCCAGGCCATGCTCGTCGAGCGGCTGAGCTAGAGCGGCCGCCGAGGCGGTGAACTCGTGGAGCCTCCTGTTCGCCGGCTCGGCGGCGATCGACGTCGCGCTGGCGCTGTGGATCGCCCTGCGCCGGGGTAGTGGCCGACGCATCGGCCGCCAGGGCGGCCTCGCCGTGGCGCTCTGGGTCGCGAAGCTGTGGCTGCTCGTCCAGGTGGGCATGGACCCGTTCCTGGGTTACCTGCACGTCCTGTGGCTGGACCTTGTCCTCGCCGTGCCCGCCTTCGGGCTGGGGCTCGCGGCCACCGGGCGCGGGAGGCGCCATCGCGCCGCGGGCCTCGCCGGCCTGGCCTTCGCTCTGGTGGGGGTCTGGGGTTCCTTCGTGGCGCCCGAGCGCCTGAAGCTCGAGCGCGAGTCTGTGCCGCTGTCCGCCGCCCGCGCCGGCGACCGCCCGATCACCGTCGGCGTGCTCGCCGACCTGCAGTTCGAGCGTGTCGGAGCGTACGAGCGCGAGGCGGTCGACCGGCTGATGGCTCTGGCCCCGGACGTGATCGTCCTCCCGGGCGACGTGCACCAGGGCTCGGACGAGCTGCTGCGCGAGGAGCTGCCCGCCATCCGGGAGCTGCTGGGTCGCCTGCGCGCACCGGGGGGTGTGTGGTTCGTCGAGGGCGACCACGAGGACCTCGCCGAGGCGCGGCTCATCACGGCAGGGACCCAGGTGCGCCTCCTCGACGAGGAGATCGCCACCGTCCCCGTCCGTGACCGTCGCCTGACCATCGGGGGCATCGGCCTGCGCTATCGCTCCGCGGGCGCCGGCGCCGTGGTGTCGCGGCTCGAGCGGGCGCCCGGCAGCGGCGACGTGCGCCTGCTGCTGGCCCACCGCCCCGACGCCGCGTTCCTCCTGCCCCCGCGCCCGCGGACCGACCTGGTCGTCGCCGGCCACACCCACGGCGGCCAGGTCTCCCTGCCCTTCGTCGGGCCACTGCTGGCGTTCACCGACGTGCCCCTCGCGGTGGCCGCCGGCGGCCTGCACGACCTGGGCGCCGGGCGGCGGATCTACGTCAGCCGCGGCGTCGGCATGGAGCGTGGCCAGGCGCCGGGGGTGCGCCTCAACGTCCCGCCCGAGATCTCGCTGCTCGCCCTTCGGTAGCTACCGCGGCCGTGCGAGAGTGACCGCGTAGAGGTCGTCTGGGTCGGTGAGCCAGTGGGCAAGGTGCAGCCCCGCGGCCGCGAGGTCGCCCTGTAGGCGCTCGCGGGTGAACTTGGTGGAGATCTCGGTGCGCATCTCCTCGCGGGCCCGGAAGTCGATGGCCAGGTCCAGCGCTCGCACGTTGACCCACTGGCGGGTGAGCGCGCGCAGGCGCAGGTCGACCCACTCGCGGTCGCGGTCGAAGAACGCGACGTGCTCGAAGGCGTCGACGTCAAAGTCGGCGCGCAGCTCGCGATTCATGACGGTGAGCACGTTGCGGTTGAACGCTGCGGTCACGCCGGCCGCGTCGTTGTAGGCGGCCTCCAGGACGGCCGGGTCCTTGACCAGGTCGGTGCCCAGCAGCAGGTGGTCGTCGGGCCCCAGCCGCCCGGCCAGGTCGCGCAGGAAGCGTCGCCGCGCACCGGGCAGGAAGTTGCCCACCGTGCCGCCGAGGAAGGCCAGCACCCTGGGCCCGATCGGCTGGGGAAGGTGCTCGAGGTGGCGCTCCACGTCGCCGACGATGCCGTGCACCTCCAGGCCGGGATGCTCGTCCACGAGCTTCCGGGCGCTGGCGCGCACCGTGGTCTCGGACACGTCGACGGGCACGTAGCGGCGCAGCGTGCCCGCCTGCGCCAGCGCGCCCAGCAACGCCCGCGTCTTGGCGTCCACCGACCCGGCGCCCAGCTCCACGAGCTCCACGGCGCCGGTGGCCGCGGCGATCTCGTCGCCCCGTTCGCGCAGGATGGCCGTCTCGGTGCGGGTGGGGTAGTACTCCGGCTGCTCGCAGATGGCGTCGAACAGGACGCTGCCGCGGGCGTCGTAGAGGTGCTTGGGCGGCAGCTCCTTGAAGGGGCGGGTGAGGCCATCCAGCACGTCGTCTGCCAGCGAGCGCTCCTCCTCCGCGCGCAGGTAGGAGTGGATCTCGACCTCGGGCGAGGCGAGGATTCTCTGCTTGGCGGTCATGCGTCCTGTGCGAGTCGCACGCCGCTGAAGATCTGGCGGCGCTGTGGGAGGTCCCAGTTGCGGTTGGTCGGGGTGCGCAGCCGCGGGTGCGTGGCCCACGAGCCGCCGCGCAGCACCCGGTAGCCGGCGTCGAAGAAGGGTGCGGAGTACTCGCGGTAGGGGTGGGGGACGAAGCCGGGATAGCCGTGGAACTCCGTCGCCGTCCACTCCCACCCGAAGGCGGTGCCCTGCAGGGTCTCCTGGGCCGAGGTCGCCGCCCTCTCCCACTCTGCCTCGGTGGGGAGGCGGGCTCCCTGGCTGCGGGCGAAGGCGTCGGCCTCGAACCAGGAGACGTGCAGGGCCGGCTGCCGGGGGTCGACCGGCGCGCCGTCCCATCCCAGCGGATGGGTGATGTCGTATTCCTCCTTCCAGGCCCAGCCCTCGTCGGCCCACCACTCGCGCCGCTCGTAGCCGCCGCCCTCGGTGAAGGTCAGCCAGGTAGCGTTGGTCACGGGGCGGGTGGCGATGCGAAACGAGGGAAGTCCGACGGCGTGACGGGGGCACTCGTTGTCGAAGGCGAAGCGGTCGTCCGGGGCGCCCATCGCAAACGGCCCGCCGGGGACCTCGATCCATCCGTCACGGTCCACCGAACGCTCGTGGCCCGCGGGCGGGCGGCCGCCGGGCAGGCCGGCCAGGAACAGCGTCTGGCGCATCGTCTCCTGGTGCTGGAGCTCGTGGTTGGCCACCATCTCGGCGATCGTGCCGTCGCCGGAGCCCTCGCGCGCGAGCACCTCGGTGGTGCGGTCGCGCACCTCGCCGAGGTGGGCGCGCAGCTCGGCGCCACGCAGGAAGTGCATGTCCCCGCGCTTCGTGCGGGGGGTCTCGAAGGCGTCGTAGAGGTCGGCCAGCTCCGGGCGCAGGAGGGGCAGGCCACCCTGGCGGTGGGCGACCCACAGATCCTCGTAGGCGGCGATGTGCCCAAGATCCCAGGCCAGCGGGCTCATCATCGGCGTCCACGCACGCTCCAGCGTGGCGTCATCGAAGTCCTCGACGAGGGCCAGCGTGCGCTCCCGCGCGAGGTCGAGCGCGCTGATGACCTGGGTTGCGCTCGACATCCTCGACGGCTGATACCCGAGCCTCCCACGCGCAACCGTCACGGTTTGTCAGCGGACCAGGCTGGGCACCGAAGCGCTCATGCACGAGATCGCCCCCGGAGTGGTGCATTGGAGCGTGCCCCACCCGCGCATCGGCCAGGACGTCGACTCCTTCCTGCTCGCAGAGCGCGGCGTGCTGCTCAACCCCATGCTCCCGCCCGACGGCCTCGAACCGCTGCGCACCGGCGCCGCGCCGCCGACCGACATCGTGCTGACCAACCGTCATCACGTGCGCGACACCCCCGCCTTCGTGGAGGCCTTCGGCTGCGTCGTCCACGTGCCCGCTGCGGGGGTGGAGGAGGTCCACGACGGTGGCCTGGACGCTCGCGGATATGGGCCGGGCGACGAGCTGCCCGGCGGCATGAGGGCAATGGAGGTCGGCGCGATCAGCCCCGACGAGGTGGCCCTGCACGTCCCGTGGGCCGCCGCGATCGCCTTCGCCGACGGGCTGGTGCGCGAGGGCGGCGGCGATGGGCCGCTGGCCTTCGTCCCCGACTCGCTGATCGGCGACGACCCCGCGGGCGTCAAGCGCGGCCTGCTCGACGCCTTCGAGCGCCTGGCCGCCCTCGAGCCCCGCCATCTGCTCCTGGCCCATGGCCACCCGGTGGTGGGGGATGGCGAGGGTGCGCTGCGGGACTTCGTCGCTGCGCAGCGGTGAGGGCGCGCCGACGAACCGGCGGCATCGGGGAGGCGGTCTGTGTGGCCCGTCTGTGTGGCCCGGGCGCCGCGGCTCGCCGGCATGTGATGCGTTAGCATCACGTGCATGCGCACGACGCTCAGCCTGGATGACGATGTCCTGTACGCGGTCCAGGAGCGGGCCCGACGCGAGAGGCGCACGGCCGGGCAGGTGTTGTCGGATCTCGCTCGTCAGGCACTGACCGAGCACCCTCGCAAGCCCGAGGATCACGCCACCGAACGGCACGGCTTTCGACCCCTACCGCGTCGGGGCGCCGCAATCTCCAACGCGCTGATCGACCGGCTCCGCGAGGACGAGCCTGAGTGACGCGGGCGCTGCTGGACATCAATGTGCTCCTGGCGCTGCTTGACAGCGACCACGTCGATCACGGCCGGGCTCACGACTGGCTCGACAACGAGATCGAGGCGGGGTGGGCATCATGCGCGATCACCGAGAACGGCTTCGTGCGGATCATCAGCCAGCCTCGCTACCCGAGCCCGGTGTCACCTGCCACGGCCATTGACCTGCTGACCCGAGCGCGCGACAGCGGTCATCACGAGTTCTGGCCCTGCGACGTCAGCCTGCTCGACACGAGGCTCGTCGACGGCACCCGTCTGCACGGTCCCCGTCAGGTCACGGACGCGTACCTGCTTGCGCTGGCCATGGCGCACCACGGGCGCTTCATCACCTTCGATCGCTCGCTGTCCCTCGCCTCGGTCCACGGCGCCGCCGAGGATCACCTGGCGGTTCTGTAGACCTCCGCTGACGGAAGGGTCTCGCTCAGCGGGGGTCGGCCGCCGCGTCGCAGACGACCTGGTCGAGGCCGTCGCCCAGGAGTGAGGCGGGGGTCGCGGGGTCGGGGCCGGCGAGGGCCCTGCGCAGGGGCTCCCGCTTGGCCTCGCCGGCGGTCAAGAGCAGCGTGTGGCGCGCCGCGCGTAGGACCGCCATGGTCAGGGTGATGCGCTGCGGCGGGGGCTTGGGCGCGTTGCGCACGGCGACGCACGGCGCGTGGTGGACCTCGAGCGCGTGGTGGTGGGGGAACAGCGAGGCGGTGTGGCCGTCCTCGCCCAGGCCGAGCAGGACGAGGTCGAACACGCCGTCGGGCACCCGCTCGGCCAGCTCGCGCCCGTAGAGCCAGGCGGCGTCCTCGGGCACGGCCGAGCCGTCAACGGGGTGCAGGCGCGGCGGCTGGGCCCGGGCGTGGGCGTAGAGCGACTCGTCGACCATGCGCGCGTTGGACTCCGCGTGGTCGCGGGGCACGCAGCGCTCGTCGCCCAGCCACAGGTGCGCGTGGTCCCACGAGCCCTCCATCGCGCCCAGCAGCTCGTAGGCGCGCCGGGGCGTGGCTCCGCCGGCCAGGGCGACGTGGAAGGGCCGGTCGCGGCGGCGGGCATCGGCCAGGCGCCAAGCGAGCTGGTCGGCCACCCGGCGCGCCGCGGCCTCGGCGTCGGCGACCACGACCAGCTCGGTCACCGGTCCATGCCCTCCAGGATCGGTGAGCGCTCCTGCAGCGCCTCGTCGGCGCGCACCACGTGCATGACCGCGTTGATCAGCGCGAGGTGCGTGAAGGCCTGGGGGAAGTTGCCCAGGTGGCGGCCCGAGTGCGCGTCGATCTCCTCGGCGAACAGCAGCAGCGGCGAGGCGTAGCCCAGCATCTTCGCGCACAGGTCGCGGGCGCGGTTGATCTCGCCGATCTCGGCCAGCGCGCTGACCATCCAGAACGAGCAGATCGCGAAGGTTCCCTCGGGCGCCCCGGCGAAGCCGTCGTCGGTCTCCTCGGGGCGGTAGCGCAGCACCAGGCCGTCCTCGGTCAGCTCCTCGCCGACGGCCAGCACCGTCGCACGCACGATGGGGTCCTCCGGGGACAGGAAGCGCAGCAGCGGCGCCAGCAGCAGCGAGGCGTCGAGCGCGGTGGTGTCGTAGTGCTGGACGAGCACGCCGCGGTCGTCGACGCCGTGGGCCAGCACGTCGGCCTTGATCTCGTGCGCGGCCGCGGCCCACCGCTGGGCGCGCTCGTCCTCCTCGCGCAGCACGGCCAGCCGCGCGCCCCGGTCGGCCGCCACCCAGCAGAACATCTTCGACGAGGTGAAGTGCTTGGGCTCCCCGCGCACCTCCCAGATGCCGCGGTCGGGCTCGCGCCAGTGCGCGAGGGCGTCCTCCACCTGGCGGCACAGGATCGGCCACATCGTGTCGGCCAGGCGGTCGCGCGAGCGCGTGTGCAGGTAGAAGGAGTCCAGCAGCGCACCCCAGACGTCGTGCTGACGGTGCTCGTGCGCGCCGTTGCCCACCCGCACCGGCCGTGCGCCCTCGTAGCCGCCCAGATGGTCGAGGGTGCGCTCGTCGAGGCGGCGCTCCCCGTCGATCCCGTACATGATCTGCAGCTCCTCCTCGCCGCCGGCCACGTCGGCGATGAAGTAGAAGAAGTCGTCAGCCTCCCAGTCGAAGCCCAGCGTGTACAGGCCCCAGAGCATGAACGTGGAGTCACGGATCCACGTGTAGCGGTAGTCCCAGTTGCGCTGCCCGCCGGGCGTCTCGGGCAATGAGGTGGTGGGCGCGGCGACCATCGCGCCGGTCGGCGCGTAGGTCAGCCCCTTGAGGGTCAGCGCGCTGCGCTGCAGGTAGGTCCGCCAGGGGTGGTCGGGGAAGTCGCCGTGGGCCAGCCAGTCGTGCCAGAAGTCCGCGGTGCCCCGCAGGCGCTTGTAGGCCTCCTCGAACGAGGTCGGGCAGCCGTGCTCGCTCCAGCCCAATGCGACGAAGGCCAGGTCGCCGTCGCGCATGGTGGTGCGCGCTCGTGCGCGCGAGCCCTCGAAGCCCACGTTGAGGTCGGTATGCAGGCGCAGCGTCAGATCGCTGTCCGGCCCGTGGGCGATCGCCGCGTGGTAGCCATCGTCGCCGTACTCCCAGCTCACCCGCTCGCGCCCGTAGTCGAGCACCGGCTCGCACTCCATCTCGATCTCGACCGAGCCGTTGACGCAGCGCAGGGTGCGCAGCAGGACGTGGCCGGCGTCGTGGTCGGTGGGGGAGCGGCGGTGGGTGTGGGAGCGGTCGCCGTCGTGGTGCCAGGGGCCGATGAGCAGGACGTCGCGGACGATGACCCAGCCGGTCTTCGTGCCCCACGTCGTCTCCAGGACGTTGGTGCCCGGGAGGTAGCGCCGCCCGGCAGGCACCTGGGTGGCGGCGGGGCCGACGCGGAAGAAGCCGGCGTCGCGGTCGAGGATCGCCCCGAAGGCGCTCGGCCCGTCCATGCGCGGCAGGCACATCCACTCCACGTTGCCGCTGGGCGCCACGAGCGCTGTGGTCTCGCAGTCCGACAGGAAGGCGTAATCGGCGATGGGCGGGAAGGGGCTGCCGCCCAGCGGGGTGTCGGTGACCAGTTGCCTCACAGGCAGCCCCCGGTGCGTACGCCTCGGCGCACCCGCCGCCTCATGCGACCATGCCTCGGGCCGCCTCCAGCGCGGGGGCGAAGGTGGGGTCGCGCAGCAGAGCTTGACGCAGCCCCTCACCCAGGATGCCCGGCTCGCCGCGCGAGGCGCCCAGGACGGTCCAGGCCCGCTCGCGCCCGCCGCGGTCGGTGCGCGTCATCTTCAGGCCACCGCCCCCACGGCGCAGCGCGACGCCCGCGCCCGACGCGCTGTGCAGCGCCACCCCGCACAGCCCGGGCGCGGTCATGCCCAGCTCGTGTTCCAAGCGAAGGGCCACCTCGCCACGGCGCGAGCGCACGCGGCCGGCCAGGCCGTCGCCACGACGGGTCAGCCCCGACACGCGCCAGCCCAGTCGGGCGGCCAGCCAGCCGGCCAGCAGCAGCGCGGCCACGGCGGAGTCGGCGCGGTGGCGCACGGTCACATCGTCCAGCGTGGCCAGATCGGCGCGCCGGGCGGCGGGATCGAACGCCGCGGCAACGCGCTCGCGCCAGGGCGTCCCGCGCAGCCAGGAGAGGTCGACCACGTGGGTGTCCTGGGCCAGTCGCCCGACGCGGGCCAGGGCGTCGACGGGGTCGGGCTCGTCGCGCGAGTCCAGCAGCACGGCCTGGGTGAGCGGGAGCAGGGCGTCGACGGCCTCGGGATGGCCGTGGGGCGACCAGACCACCGTGGCCACGTCGGTGACCACCAGTGGGTCGACGATCGTGTCCAGATGCTCGAGGTGGCGCTCGCCGACGGACACGACGACGGTCTCGCGCAGCGTTGCCACGCCCTCGCGCCCGCCCTCCAGGCCGGAGACCGTGGCCCGCGCGTCGATGGTCTCGCGGCCCGGCTCCACCTGGCAGACCACGTTGCGCGAGGGCGACAGGCGGCCGACCATGCCCAGCCGGTTCGCGATCTCCCCGCTCCACCGGGCGTCGACCACGCTGACCAGGTTCAGCGCGCGCGCGGGCATCGTCCCCGCGTGCTTGCGGGTGTGCTCGATCACCAGGCCGCGCAGCGCCGCCTCGATCGCGCCCGGCGATGTGTCGCGCTCCGACCAGACGCTGTCGACGACCTCGGCCATCAGATGGCGCGCCAGGCGCCGTCGATCAGCGCGTCGGCCTGCGCGGGGCCCTGGGAGCCCGCGGCATAGCCCACCGGCGGCTCGCTGCTGTCGCACCAGGCGCGCAGGACCGGGTCGCAGATGCGCCACTGGGCCTCCACCTCGTCGTTGCGCGTGAACAGCGTCGCGTCGCCGCGCATCGCGTCGAGGATCAGGCGCTCGTAGGCCTCGGGCGACTGTGAGAGGAACGCGGTGCCGTAGAGGAACTCCATGTTCACCGGGCGGATGCGCATGCGCGACCCGGGGATCTTGGCCGCCAGCTTGAGGGTCACGCCCTCGTTGGGCTGGACCGTCAGGACGAGCTGGTTGGGCTGGGGCCCCACCGAGCCCTCGCTGTCGAAGGCCAGGTGGGGCACGGGCTTGAGGGTCACCGCGATCTCGGTGACCTTGCGGGCCAGGCGCTTGCCCGTGCGCAGCAGGATGGGGACACCCGCCCAGCGCCAGTTGTCCACCTGCAGACGCAGGGCGGCGTAGGTCTCGGTGGTGGAGTCGTCGGGGACGCCGTCCTCCTGCAGGTAGCCGGGCACGGGATCGCCGCTCACCGCCCCGGGCGTGTACTGCGCGCGGACGGCCTCCTGGGGCGGAGGCGGGGCAATGGCCCGCAGCACCTTGACCTTCTCGTCGCGCACCGCGTCGGCCGAGAAGCTGGTCGGTGGCTCCATGCACAGCAGCGTGAGGAGCTGGAGCATGTGGTTCTGGATCAGGTCGCGCAGCGCCCCGGCGTTGTCGTAGTAGCCGGCGCGCAACCCGATGCCGAGGTCCTCGGCCGCGGTGATCTCCACGTGGTCGATGTAGTTGCGGTTCCACAACGGCTCGAACATCCCGTTGGCGAAGCGGAAGGCCAGGACGTTCTGCACGGTCTCCTTGCCCAGGTAGTGGTCGATGCGAAAGACCTGCTGCTCCTCGAAGACGTCCAGCACGCGGGCGTTGAGCTCGCGGGCCTCCTCGAGGTCGGCACCGAAGGGCTTCTCGATCACCACGCGCACCTGGGCGTTCTCGCGGGCATTCAGGCCGCGGGCGCCCAGCGCCTCGATGACGACCGGGAAGAACTCCGGTGCGGTGGCGAGGTAGAAGCAGCGGTGCAGCGGCTCGTCGGCCTCGGCGTCGTGGGCGTCGAGGACCTGCCCCAGCCTCGCGTAGAGCCCGTCGTCGTCCAGGTCGCCGCTGACGTAGCGTGCCGAGGCCAGCAGCGCGTCGAGCACCGTCTCGTCGACCTCGCGGCGTGAGAACTCGCGCACCCCGGCGGCGGCGCGTTCGCGAAAGTCCTCGTCGCTGAGCTCGGAGCGCGAGGAGCCGACGAGGTGGAAGCGCTCGGGCAGCGCCCCCTCGTGGGCGAGGTTGTAGAGCGCCGGCAGCAGCTTGCGCCGTGCGAGGTCGCCGGTGGCCCCGAAGATGACCAGCGTGGTGGGGTGGACCGGGAGACGCTCCAGCCCCTCGGTGAGAGGGTTCTCACCCGGCCCGGCCGGCTCGCTGAGCCCCACCGGGCCCGTCACCCGTCCGCGGCGGGCTTCGTCGCGTGTCCGCCGAACTGGGCCCGCAGCGCGGCCAG
>JBBJOB010000225.1:0-3656 GCA_037721455.1 Solirubrobacteraceae bacterium
GACCGGCCGCGCCAAGGCCGCCCGCCGAGCCAAGGCCGGCGCCGCGCCCGTCTGAGTCTCAGTCCAGCGCGCAGTTCAGCGTCGGCGTCCTCGAAGTCGTAGGTCGTGAGCAGGTCGGTGACGATCAGAGCGGAGGACATGGGGCGCGGAGGCTAGTGGCCGTCCCTGCAAGTACGCATCGTTCCGGCGGCCGCCGATCACCGGCGACGGCACGTATTTCCGGGGACGACCACTATTCGGCGGGCCGGCCGGGTACTGCGCGGGATATGAGCCTCGGAGACAAGATCAGCGGACGGGTCAAGAAGGCGGCGGGCGATCTCCTCGGCGACGAGGATCTGCATCGCCAGGGCAGCCAGGAGGAGCACAAGAGCGAGGCCAAGGATTCCCTCGCCCAGGAGGAGGCCAAGCTCGAGCGTCAGCGCGAGCAGGTGGACCGCAAGGCCGAGGAGGTCTCGGCGCTGGAGGGCGACACGAGCGCTGCGCACCTGGCCGAGTCCCACAGCCGCGAGGAGCTCGAGGAGCAGGCCCGTGCGCTGGACATCGAGGGCCGCTCCACGATGACCAAGGAGGAACTGGCCCAGGCCATCCGGGCGGCGCGCTGAACGCGCCCACCGCCCGGAGCTCGGTGATCGGGCCGGCCTGACTGCGTTGGACGCGCAGACGCCGGTCGCGGTCGGATGCCCATGACCCTCGCGTTCACGCAGGCCGGCGACGGGCCGCCGCTGGTCCTCGTGCACGGCGTGGGCGCCACGCGCGCGGTTTGGGGGCGGGTGCTCGAGCGGCTGGCGGGCGGCCACGCGGTGACGGCGCTCGACGTCCCCGGCTTCGGGGACTCGCCGCCGGCCGGGCCGGGCTTCGACCTCGACGCGGTGGCCGATGCGATCGCGGACGGGCTGGCCGCCGCCGGCGTGCCCGCACCCTTCGCGCTCGTCGGCCACTCCCTGGGGGGCGCCGTGGCCCTGACGCTCGCCGACCGCCGCCCCGACACGGTCGACGGTCTCGTGCTCGTCGCCCCCGCCGGCCTCACGCCCCGGCCCGCCTGGCTGGCCGACGCCCTCGGGGTGATCGCCGGCCTGCTGGTCCCGGTCCGCCGCCTGGCCGGCGGCCCGTTCGTCGACCACGCCCTGGCCCGGACGCTCATGCTCCTGGGCACCGTGCACGACGGCGGGCGCCTGCATCCCGACGATGTGCGCACCATCATCGGCTCCTCGGCGCAGGCCACGCGCCTGCGCGAAGGCGTCGCCGCGGTCGCCGGCGCGGACCTGCGCCCGCTGCTGGCCCGGCTGCCCGCTGCGCCCGGGCTCATCTGGGGCGAGCGCGACATGGTGATCCCAGCCGACGGCGTGGAAGCCGTGCGCACCCTGCGCCCCGACATCCACGCGAGCCTCCTCCCCGACACGGGTCACGTTCCCATGCTCGAGGCGCCCGCCGCCTTCGCCGACGCCCTGGAGGCCGTCCTGGCCGCGATCACCGCCTCGTGACAACCCGGCCGGCCGCACGCGGGATCCTGCGCTGTGCAGGGACTTCGCGTCACCATGACCGGCACCGACCATGTGCTCCTGTCCGACGGCCGACGGCTCGCGTTCACCGCAACGGGCCCTGCCGACGGACGCCCCATCGTCGTGCTGCACGGGGGGATCGGCGTCCCGCTGGGGCACTGCAGGGCGCTGGACGCGACGCTGGCCACCCTGGACGTGCGCTGGATCGCGGTCAGCCGGCCGGGTTTCGAGGGCTCCGACCCAGCTCCCGGACGCTCGCTGCGCAGCCTCGCCGCCGACGTCGAAGCGCTGGCCGACCGACTGGGACTCGACCGCTTCGCCATCCTGGGCATCTCGGCCGGCGGGCCCTACGCGCTTGCCTGCGCCCACGCGCTGGGCCGTCGGATCGCCGCGGTCGCCCTCACCGGCTCGCCGTCCCCCCTCTGCCCACCCCACGCCACCCGCGGCGCCGCGCTGCGCTACCGCGTCCCCCTCCGCGCGCTGGCGGCGGCCCCCGGGGCATGCACCGCCGTCGCTCGAACCGCCGCCAGGCTTCTCGCCCGCCATCCCGGCCTGGTCGCGCGGGCCATGGCCGCAGGCGCATCGGGGCCCGACCGGAGGGCGTTGGCCGACCCCCGAGCCGCAGCCGCGTCCGCCCGCTCGGTGCTGGCCTGCGCGCAGGCGACCGCGCCCGCGCTGGCGCAGGACTACCTGATCGGCTGCCGGCCCTGGGGGTTCGAGCTCGCCGAGATCGACGTGGCGGTCCAGCTCTGGCACGGCATGCGCGACCGTCTGGTGCCCGTCGAGCACGCGCTCCAGCTCGCCGTCGGCCTGCCGCGCTGCCACGCGGCGCTGGCTCCCGACGAAGGTCACTTCTTCCTGCGCCGCCGTCTGCCCGAGGTGCTGGACGCCCTGCTCGCCGCCTGCGCCACGAGCGTCCCACAGTCTCGTGTCGCGGTGATCGGGTAGGCCCGGTGGTATGGGCCCGTCGCAGCACGACGAGCCGCGCCACCCCTGGGTCCTGACGCACGAGAACCCTCCTGGAGGAGGGCCTCGTCCGGCGTCCATGCCGCCCGGCGTCCGTGCCGGCGTGTCGCTTAGTCCGTGACCCTCGCCCGCGCGCCGTACAGCCGTCGATGCGCGGGGCCCCTCTCGACCCCGCGCACAGCCGGCGTGCACAAAGGCACGGCATCCATCAACAGCGCCCCCAGCGGCGCGACCGCCTTCACGCTTCCCGCCACTGTGTCCTCGTCGACCGGGAGAAAATGGTCGGCGGTGGTGGTTGTCGTGATCATGAGCTCTTTCCTTGGCCCTCGTTGCGGCTGCGGGAACCTTCCCACGCTCCAGGTGCCCGTAACGTGGGGCCAGCAGGTGTCCGGGGGTACGGCTGGCCACACCCCGGTCACTAGAGCCCCGGCTCTCAGCCGCGCAGGAAGGCGAGGACGGCCATGACCCGGCGGTGCGCGTCCTCGGTGGCGGTGAGGTCGAGCTTGGCGAAGATGCCGGTGACGTGCTTCTCCACGGCACGCTCGGTGACCACCAGCTCCCTGGCGATGGCCTGGTTGGTGCGCCCCTCGGCCATGTGGCCCAGCACCTCGCGCTCGCGCGGGGTCAGCCGGGTCAGGGGGCCGTCCCCACGCGAACGGCCGACGAGCTGGGCGACGACCTCGGGGTCGAGGACCGAGCCGCCGTCGGCCACGCGGCGCACCGCCTCGACGAAGCGCTCGACGTCGGCCACGCGGTCCTTGAGCAGATAGCCCACGCCCTCGGCGCTGGCCCCCAGCAGCTCCATCGCATACTGCTGGTCGACGTACTGGGACAAGACCAGCACCCCCACGCCCGGGTGGTCGCGGCGGATGGCCTCGGCCGCGCGCAGGCCCTCGTCGGTCTGGGTGGGCGGCATGCGGATGTCGGTCACCGCGATGTCGGGGTGGTGCGCGCGGACCTTGCGCAGCAGGTCCTCCCCGTCGCCGGCCTGGGCGGCCACCTCGAAGCCGGCGTCCTCCAGGATCCGGGCCAGGCCCTCTCGCAGGAGGACCGAGTCGTCGGCGATGACCACGCGCACGGCGCAAGCCTCCCACGCGGAGGGACCGGACGGCACGGAGGGGTGGGTGTCAGGCGCTCAGGCTCAGTCCAGCAGCTCACTCAGCGCCGGGCCCCAGAGGTCGTGCTTGGCCA
>JBBJOB010000226.1:0-3654 GCA_037721455.1 Solirubrobacteraceae bacterium
CCACTAGACGCCGTTGGCGGGGACCAGCATCGATCCCGGGCCGGCGATGACGAAGAGCCAGAAGATGAAGGCCGCCCCGCCGATGACCGCGGCCACGGCGAAGATGGTCCCGATGACGCCCTCGCGCTGGTCGTGGCCCGCCGCACGGCGCACCAGGATCCACATGATGTCGATGCGGCGCATGAGCACGAGGCCGAACATCAGCGTCCAGATCATGCCCGCGAACCCGGCCACGATCCCGACCGACACCTCGCCGGTCCAGTACTGGACCATCGACGCGACCCACAGCCAGGCCATCGGGATGGGTCCCCAGAAGCTCGCGCCGATGAGCGTCATCAACACGAGCAGCAAGGCGGCGACGGTCTCGTCCATCCTTCGCCGCGCGGTGCTACCGCGGGTGGGCAGCGCTCGGTAGCGCAGGGGCGCCGTGCCGGGCCGACGCCCGATGAACAGGCCTCCGTTGTCGGTGGGGTCGGTCCTCAGGACTGTGATTGTATGGGCGCGCGGATTCGTAGCGCGCTGTCGGCCGGGCTACACCCGAGCCGTCTGCAGGTGGTCCTCCTCAGCGCGCACGTTGGCGATGAAGAGGGTCTTGTCGATCCGCCCCTGGAAGATCGGTACCCCGAGCTCCATGCACTTGAGAATCACCTCCTGGCGCTGCATTCCTGCCTCGTGCGCGAGTTCCGTCGGGGTGAGATGGTTGGCCATAGGGGGGTGGCCTCCTCTGCGGTAGCGGACGATGCTCATTTATACCCCTCCGCTCGGATGGCCTCAAGGGGTCAGATCGGATTGGGGATGTCCAGCCACACGTGGCGCACGTCGAAGCGCGCCTCGAGCAGCTCGCCCAGGCGGCGAACGCCGAAGGTCTCGGTCGCGTAGTGGCCGGCGGCGAGGAAGTGCACCCCGGCCTCGCGCGCGGTGTGCATCGCGCGCTCGATGGGCTCGCCGGTGAGGAAGGCATCGTGGCCCGCGGCGATGGAGGCGGGCAGGTAGTCCGCGCCCGCGCCGCTGACGATGCCCAGTGTGCGGATGCGCGCGGGGCCAGCATCGAGGAAGGCCAGTGGCTGCTGACCGCACAGCGCCGCCACGCGCTCGGCCAGCTCGCCGGGCTCGAGGCCGTCACCGGGAAGCTGCGCGGCGACGCCGATGGCCTCGCCCTCGTGGTGGGCGAAGGGCCCCCAGCGCTGGGAGCCCAGGCCGGCGGCCAGCAGCGCGTTGTTGCCGTGCTCGGGGTGACCGTCGAGGGGCAGGTGGTAGGCCAGCAGGCTTACATCGCCGGCCAGCAGCAGCTTCAGGCGCCGCGCCGCGGGCCTGTCGAGCGCCAGCGGCGCGCCGCGCCAGAACAGCCCGTGGTGCACCAGCACGGCGTCGGCCTCCTCCTCCAGCGCGCGCTCGAACAGCGCACGCTGAGCGCTCACGCCGGTCACCACCGTGGCGACGTCCTCGCGCCCGGGCACCTGCAGGCCGTTGGGCCCGAAGTCACGGAACGCGGGCGCGCGCAGGAGCTCGTCCAGGTGGGCGGCGATCTCGGTCAGCGTGGCCACGTAGGCATCGTGGCAGGAGCCCTTGGTCTGCGGCCCGCCGCCCGCTACAGTGTGTGTGCACTGGACGGGCGCGTTCATGCGGGCCCGGGGAGAAGGGGAACAACCGATCGCAGCTCTGGCAGCACCGCAGGCGCCGCCGCGCGCCACGCCGCGCACCGACGAGGAGTTGGTCGCTGCCGTGCGCCGTGGGAACGACGCGGCCTTCGGCGTGCTCTTCGAGCGCTACCGCCGGCGCCTGATCGCCTTCGCCGCCGGCATGGTCGGCGACCACGGCCGCGCGGAGGACATCACCCAGGAGGTCTTCATCTCCGCCCTGCGCCGGCTGCGGGCCACCGACGCGCCAATCGCCTTCAAGCCGTGGATCTACGAGATCGCGCGCAACGCGTGCATCGACACCTTCCGCCGCTCCCGACGCACCGACGAGGTCTCGCTGGACGTCGAGGAGGGTCCGGTGGCCGGCGTCGTCGCGCGCCTGGCCAACACGGCGCCGGGGCCGGTCGCTGCGCTGGACGACAAGGAGCGACTCGCAGATCTGCGCGGCGCCTTCGGCGGCCTGTCGGAGGCCGAGCGCGACGCCCTGGTACTACGCGAGCTCGAGGGCCGCTCCTACCGGGAGATCGGCGAACGGCTCGAGATGCGCCGACCAGCAGTGGAGTCGACGCTGTTCCGCGCCCGGCGCAAGCTGGAGACCGAGTACGAGGAGCTGCGCAGCGGCGAGCGCTGCCGGCGCGTGCAGGGCATCGTGGCCGCGGCGGCTGCTGAAGAGCACCGCGGTGCGGGGTGGCCCGGCGCCCGTGACGCCCGCCGCCTGACGCGCCACGTGAGCCACTGCCAGCCCTGCCGCCGTGCGGCGCTGGCTGCCGGCATGACCGTCGACCCGACGGATGCCCGCACGCTGCGCTCGAGGGTCGCGGGCCTGCTGCCCCTGCCGACCTTCCTGCGCCCGGAGGGCGGCGCGCTGGCGTCACTGGCCGGTCACGCCGAGCCCGTCGTGGCCTGGGCAAAGGCGCTGGCGGCCGCGGCGACGGTCACCGCGGTCGGCCTGGGCGCAGGGGCGGCGGTCGAGGAGGGCGCCGGCGTGCCTCTCGGAGCCGGTAGCGGACAGACGCTGATCGAGCGCATCAACGGGGACGGGGCCGGGTGGGCCGGCGGCGGGCAGGTGGCGGACGGCGCGCAGGGCGCGCGTGCGCCCGGGACGACCGGCGCCAGGGACCCCGCAAGCGCGCAGGCACCGGGCCGCGACGGCTCGGCCTCCCACGACGCTGCGCCCGGCTCGAACCTGCGTGAGGCCGGCGCTCCGGCGCCGGGCCCCGGCGCTCCGGGCGCCGAGGGCGACGGGCGTGGCGCGGGCCGCGAGCCCGCCGGCCTGCTGACCGGCGGAGGGTCCGCCGTGCCTGCCCGCATCGGCGCAAGCGGTGAGGCACTTCCTGACGCACTCGAGGCCCCCACGCTGGACCGGCTCCTCCCGCCGACTCCCGCACCCGCAGCGCAGGGCGGGGGTGTCCCCGGGCCGCCGGGCGACCTCGGCGAGGCGCCGGGCCCGGTTGGCGGCAACGTCCCCGAACTCGGCGAAGGAGGTAGGCTGCCCGGCGGTGACGTGACCGCCGATGGCCCGCAGGCCTCGGCCCCGGCGTCGCCGAAGGCCACCGTGCAAAGCGCCCGCGACACCCTGCAGACCACGGCGACGGGCGAGACCGCCCCGGGCTCCGGGCTGCAATCGCGCGCGCCCGAAGCTCCCTAGCCGGTGGCCGGCTCGCATCGCGAGGACGGCTCGCCGCTCGAGCCGTTCACCGATACCAGCCTCTACTCGCTGGGCGCCTACTTCGCCGATCGCCACCCCGAGCTCATCGACGATGTCATCGCACAGGCTCAGACCATCGAGCAGGCCGGCCTCACGGGCTATGCCGAAACCGAGGACGTCAGCCTCGAGAGCGCCTTCCAGACCCTCATCACCGGCCTCGCGGTCCGCTACTACAAGGCGGTCGCGGGCTCGGAGTGACTACCCTCCACGTCCTTCGGGGCGTGGCGCAGCCTGGTAGCGCGCACCGTTCGGGTCGGTGAGGTCCCCAGTTCGAATCTGGGCGCCCCGATTGTCCTCCCAGCGCGAGGG
>JBBJOB010000227.1:0-3648 GCA_037721455.1 Solirubrobacteraceae bacterium
CGAGCGTCCACGCCCCCAGGCCCGACCAGCGGTAGTCGAAGCGCTGCGGGCGCTGCGCGAGCCCCAGGCCCGGGAGGTCGAAGGCGATGCCGCGCAGGCCGCGTGCCGCCAGCTCGGGGAGGACCTTGCGGTACAGGAACGACGAGGTGGGCACGCCGTGCAGGCACACGACCGGCGCGCCGGCGCCCTCCTCCCAGACCACCGTCGAGGCGTTCGGGACGGCGAGCGGGCGCCCGCGGGCTGCCCAACCATCGATGATCGCCGCGACGTCCGCACCGTGAGCCATCTCCGCCACCTACCCGCTCCCGCGAGCCGCTAGCGTGCCCCCGATGCCCCGCCCGCTGATCGCGCTGAGCACCTCGGAGCTGCACGAGCCCCACCGTGCGAGCCGGGTGCAACAGACGCTCACGCATCGGCGCGACCTGGCCCTGGGCATGGACTACCCGCACGCGATCGCGCAGGCGGGCGGCGTGCCGGTGGTGGTGCCGCCGACCGACGCGGTCGACATCGATGCGCTGCTGGCGCGGGTGGACGGCCTGTGCCTCTCGGGCGGCCCCGACATCGACCCCTCCGCCTACGGCGCGCAGCGCCACCCGGCGCTCGGCCCGACCGACCCGGAGGTCGACCGCTTCGAGCTGGCGCTGGTCCGCGCCGCGCAGGCGCGCGACCTCCCGATCCTGTGTCTGTGCCGCGGCATGCAGACCCTGAACGTGGCGCGCGGGGGGACGCTGATCCAGGACCTGCCCAGCCAGCGACCCTCCTCCGTGCCCCACCGCCAGGAGGGCTCGGGCACCCAGCCCACCCATCGCGTTCACGTCGAGGCCGGCTGCGCACTGGCGACCGCGCTGCAGGCCGTCGAGATCGAGGTCAACACGTTCCACCACCAGGCCGTCGACCGCCTGGGCGAGGGCCTGCGCCCGGTCGCCTGGGCGCCCGACGACCTGATCGAGGGCATCGAGGACCCCGACCAGCGGTTCCTCGTGGGCGTGCAGTGGCACGCCGAGTCGCTGCGCGCGCTGCCCGAGCAACGGGCGCTCTTTGCGGCCTTCACCGCGGCGGCGGTCCGCCGTCCGTCCATGGTCTCGTAGGGCCGGCCCCTGACCGGGTACCACGGGAGCCGTGGACATGACCATCGCCCACGACGAAGCTGCCGTGCCCGGCGGGCCCGCGGAGGCCTACGAGGATCTGCTCGCGGAGCTGGAAGACGAGGATCTGCCCATGCTGGGCGAGGCGGTCGCCGCCCGGCTGGCCGCCCAGGACTGCGTGTTCGACGGCCATCCGTTCCGGGTCGATCCGGTGCCGCGCCTTCTGGGCAGCGCCGAATGGGCCGACCTGAGCGCGGGCCTGGCCCAGCGTGTCCGCGCGCTGGACGCCTTCGTCGCCGACGCCCACGGGGCGCGTGCGGCGGTCAGCGAGGGCGTCGTGCCGGCGCGGCTGCTGGAGGGCTCCGAGCACGTCGACCCCATCGCAGCCCAGCTGCCTCCGGCGAGAGTGCGCGTCGGCGTCGCCGGCGTGGACCTCGTGCGCGACGAGGACGGACGCCTGCTCTGCCTGGAGGACAACGTGCGCACGCCGTCGGGGATGGCCTACGCCGTGGCCGCGCGGCGTGCCGTGGGCGAGCTGCGCGAGGGCGGGCCGCCGCCCGGCGAGCTGGAGCGGGCGCTGGACGACCTCCTCGCCGGCGTGCTCCTCGCCGCGAGGCCCCCGGGCGCGACGGCTGCCGGCCCGTCCATCGCCCTGCTGACCGACGGCCCGGCCAACACCGCGTACTGGGAGCACCAGGAGCTCGCGTGGCTCGTGGGCCTTCCCCTGGTCACCCTGGACGAGCTCCGGGTGCGCGGCGGGCGTCTGGAGGCGAACACCGCCGTCGGGTGGCGACCGATCGACGTCCTCTACCGACGCACCGAGGAGGAGCATCTGGGCGACGGCCGTGGTGGTCTCACCGCGATCGGCGAGGCGCTCGTCGAGCCGCTGCGCGCCGGCACGCTGGCCCTGGTCAACGCCCCGGGCGCAGGGGTGGCCGACGACAAGCTCACCCACGCCTACGTCGACGACCTGATCCGCTTCTACTGCGCGCAGGAGCCCCTGCTGCCCTCGGTGGCCACCTACGACCTCGGCGACGCCGGCGTGCGTGCCCACGTGCTGGGCCGCCTCGACGAGCTGGTCGTCAAGCCGCGGGGGGCGGCGGGGGGCGCCGGCGTCCTGGTCGGCCCAGAGGCGACGGCGCACGAGCTGCGCCGAGCGCGCGAGGCCATCGAGGAGCGCCCGCACGGCTGGGTGGCCCAGGAGACGGTCGCGCTCTCCACCCACCCGACCGTCATCGGCGATCGCCTCGCGCCCCGCCACGTCGACCTGCGCCCCTTCATCTTCTTCGACGGCCGCGAGGCGCGCGTGCTGCCCGGCGCCCTGACGCGCGCGGCCTTCGGCGAGGACGAGATGGTGGTCAACTCCTCGCGCGAGGGCGGCGCGAAGGACACCTGGATCGTCGAGTGACCGTCCCGGCCTGGGCGCGGTGGCCCGACCCCGACCGTCCCGCCTGGACCCTCGGCGTGGAGGAGGAGGTCATGCTCCTGGACGCGGAGACACTCACCCTGGCGCCCGCGATCGAGGAGGTGCTGGCCGCGCTCCCCCAGCACCTGCGCGAGCGCGCGACCTCGGAGACCCACGCCTCGGTTGCGGAACTGGCCACGGGCGTGCACGCGACGGTGGACGGGGCGGCGACGGAGCTGGCCCGCCTGCGCGGCGAGCTCGCGGCCGCCCTGGACGGCCTCGGGCTGCGCGCGGCGAGCGCCGGAACCCACCCGACCGCCGTGTGGCAGGAGGTGGCCGTCTCATCCGCGCCGCGCCACCGCGCGGTGGAGGACGCCATGCGCGTGCTGGCCCGGCGCGAGCCGACCCTCGCGCTGCACGTGCACGTCGGCGTGCCAACGCCCACCGCCGCCATCGGCGCGCTGAACCAGCTTCGGGCGCACCTGCCGCTCCTGCTCGCGCTGTCGGGCAACTCGCCGTTCTGGCAGGGGCGCGACACCGGCCTGGCCAGCGCCCGCACGCCGCTCTTTCAGGCCTTCCCCCGGGTGGGCATCCCGCGCGCCTTCGCCAGCTACGCCGACTGGGCCCATGCGGTCGACCTGCTGGTGCGCTGCGGGGCGCTGCCCGACCACACGCACCTGTGGTGGGACGTACGCCTCAACCCGGCACTGGGCACCGTGGAGGTCCGCGTGATGGACGCCCAGACCAGGGTGGCCGACGCCGCGAGCCTCGTCGCGCTGGTGCAGTGCCTCGTGCGCATGGAAGTCGTTGAGGGCTGGGCGTCGTGGCGCGTGCTGAACGCCCGCGAGGTGCTGGAGGAGAACCGTTTCCTGGCCGCCCGCGACGGGGTCAGCGCGGAGCTGATCAACCTCGACCGCGACGGCCTCGTCCCCGTGCGGGCGTTGGCGGAGGAGCTGCTGGCCGCCTGCGCGCCACACGCCCGCGCGCTGGGCTGCACCGACGAGCTCGAGCGCGTCCACGCCCTCCTCGATCTCCCCGGCGCGCAGCGCCAGCGCGACGCAGCCGGCCCCCAGGGCGACTTCGACGGCCTCCTGGGCTCCCTGGCCGACGCGTTCTGCGCGGACGGCGCCGCAGTGCCCGGGTAGGGTGCGCCGCCGC
>JBBJOB010000030.1:0-13285 GCA_037721455.1 Solirubrobacteraceae bacterium
GCCCGCCTGGCGACCGGTGACCCCGCCGTCGCGGCGGTGGGAGAAGAAGCGTTCGCGGGGGTCGCACATGGTGCACAGGCCGGTCTGGTGGACCTCCGTCACGCCGCTTCGCCGCAATCGCCGTTCGGCGATGAGGGGGAGGTCGAGATTCCGCCCGGCGCGGACGTCCTCGCCCTCGTCCGCGAACGCTGCGCGGACCTCGTCGCCCACCTCGTAGCAGCATCGTCCGGCGCCGGGGCCGATGGCGGCGACGAGCCCATCGCTCTCGCCTTCGCCCGCAACCCGCAGCGCCGCGACGCCCTCCTCCAGGACGCTCGCGGCCAGTCCGCGCCAGCCGGCGTGGAGCATCGCCACGCCTCCGGGAGCGATGACGGCGACCGGGAGGCAGTCGGCGGTCAGGACCGTGCAGGCGATACCGCGGCTGGTGGTGGCCTGGCCGTCGGCGTCGCCGGCGTGGCCGGGCGCGTCGGCCCGGTGGATGTGGGCCTCGTGGACCTGGCGACCCAGCGCGAGCCCGGCGCCGGTGAGCTGCGTGAGCCGCTCGCGGTTCTCGGACACCGTCGCCGGGTCATCGTCGGTGCTGGTTCCGAGGTTCAAGCTCGCGTAGGGCCCGCCGGACACGCCACCCGCCCGCGTGGTGAACAACACGCGCGCGGAGCCGAAGTCGGCCGCGAGGTGGTCGCCGCGCCACGCGAACGGTGAATTCATGGTCGCGAGCGTACGTCGTGGCGCTTTGTGGCCCATATGGCCACTAAGTCGCCAAGCGCTTCTCACACGAGCGCGGCGGCCAGCTCGCCGTCTCGCCCGGGCGCAGCCTCGCCGTCGAGCCGCGCGGCCAAGGCGGCGCGCAGGCGGCGGCCGACCTCCGGCCCCTCAGGCACGCCGGCGGCCAGGAGATCGGCGCCCGTGATGGACAACCGCACGTGGCGCAGCGCCTCGAGGTACGCAAGCACGGGCTCCCGAGCGCCAAGCGCCCCCGCGAGCGCCACCGCGTCCACCGGCTCCCCATCCAGGAGGAACCGCAGCTCCGACGGACGCCCACAAGCCCGGGCGTCACCGGCCAGCTCCTTCGCCCTCACCAGCCGATCCAACACGGCCAGCTCCGCAGCAGAGAAGCCGAGCTGAGCGAACGATCCCACCTGCCACGCCCCGAGCACGAGCAGATCAGGTCGGCCGTCGAACGGGAGCAGGGCCAGCGCATCCGCGATCACCGGGCGCGGGTGGACGGCAGCCGGCACCAGCCCGAGTTCGGCCATGCACCCGAGCGCCGCCAGCGGATCAGGCTCACCCGCGGCCAGGCGCAGTTCGGCCCCGATCCGCGGCCCGCTCACGGTCCCCAGTGCCCCGTCGCGCACCGCCGCATCGGCCAGCGAACGCGTACGGCGCTCGATCTCGAAGCCCAGCCGCGCGGCGTAGCGGGCCAGCCGGTGCAGCCGGGTCGGATCGTCGACGAACGACGCGTCGTGCAGCACCCGCAGCACGCCCACGGCCAGATCCTCGACTGCGTCCGGCACCGCCACGAGTGGCCCGCCCGCCAGCGGCAGAGCGATGGCGTTGACGGTCACGTCGCGCCGGCGCAGATCCTCGGCCATCCCCGCCGGCAAGACCTCGGGTAGCGCCCCCGGCCGCGGGTAACGCTCCTGCCGCGCCGTGGCCAGGTCCACCGCGTGCCCGTCCACCAGCACCGTGGCCGTCGCGAACCGCTCGTGCACCACCGCCGCCGGGTCCAGCGCCCGCGCCAGCGCCACCGCGTCCCCCTCCACCACCACGTCGAGCTCGCGCGGCTCGCGGCCCAGGAGCAGGTCGCGCACCGCGCCGCCGACGAGGTGCACACCGGGCTCGTGGCGCAGAGCGTCCAGCAGCGCAGCGCCGGCGGGCAGCGCGCGCAGGCCGGCGGCCAGCGTCGAGGGGTCAGCGAGGGAGGGCAAGGCCGCCAGTCTGGCGAAGCCCGGCCCCTAGTGGCCGCCCCCACTAGCATGCGCGCGATGCCCGATCCCGTCCGCCGCCGCCGGCGCTGGTTGCGGTGGCTCGTGGCCGCCGCGGCGCTCGCCGGCCTGCTCGGGGGCGTCGCGTTCGCCACGATGCGCGACGAGGGCGACGCGTTCGATCCAACGGTCGAGTTCGGGGCGCCCGAGCCCTCGCCCGTGGTGCCGCAGCCGCCCACCGAGCCCGTCGGCGACGAGCGCCACCCCGCCGACGACGACTTCGAGTGGCCCGTCTACGGCTACACCAAAGCGCGCACCCACACGCTGCCCCTGACCCGCCAGTTGCGCCCGCCCTTCGAGGAGGCCTGGGCGGTCACAGGGCGCACGCTGCTGGAGTTCACCCCGGTCCTGTGCGGGCGATCGATCTTCCTGCTCAAGAACAACGGCGCCCTGTACTCGATCTCGCGCACGAGCGGAAGGGTGCGCTGGAAGCGCAAGCTCGGAAACCTCGCCGCCTCCTCACCGGCGTGCAGCCACGGCACGGTCTACAACGTGCTGCTCTCGCGCGAGGAAGGCGTGGAGGCCGGACGCGTCGTCGCGGTGGACGCCGACGACGGGCGCACCCGCTGGTCGCGCAAGCTGCCCAGCCGCAGCGAGTCCTCCCCCCTGCTCGACGACGGCAGCCTGTTCTTCGGCACCGAGGACGGCACCGTGTACAGGCTGAACGCCGACGACGGAGCGATCCAGTGGCGCTACAAGGCGGCCGGCGAGGTCAAGGGTGCGCTGGCCCTCAGCGACGGCAAGCTCTTCTTCGGCGACTACGGCGGGCGGGTGCACGCCATCGACCGCGAGACCGGGCGGCGCGTGTGGTCGGTTGCGCCCCGTGGCGCCGCCAACTTCTACTCCAGCGCCGCGGTGGCCTACGGGCGCGTCTACCTCGGCGGCACCGATGGCGCCGTCTACTCGCTCTCGGCGCGCACCGGCCGCCTGGCCTGGCGCAAGCAGACCGGCGACTTCGTCTATGCCTCCCCGGCCGTCACGACCCCCGACGGCGGCGGCCCGAGCGTCTTCATCGGCTCCTACAACGGCAAGTTCTACGCGCTGGATGCGCGCAACGGCGATACCCGCTGGAGTCGCGACGTGGGCGGCAAGATCTCGGGGGCGGCGACGGTCATCGGCGATCTGGTCTTCTTCTCCGAGCTGGAGAAGACCGCCTCGTGGGCGCTGGGGGTCAACACCGGCCAGACGGTGTGGAAGACCGACCGCGGCGCGTTCAATCCGGCCATCTCCGACGGGCGGCGCATCTACTTCCTGGGCTACTCGAGCATCTTCGCCCTGGACGCCAACGGCGTCGCCTTCGACGCGGCCGGGGCGCAACGGCGGGTCGAGCGCGTCGAGGAACGCGACCGGGCGGCCGACGAGGCGCAGCGGCAGCGTGAGCGCGCAGCGCAGCGTGCGCAGCAGGAGCGCAGCGAGAAGTACCGCACCGCCCTCCACGGCCACCGCCACTCCAACGGGCGCCGCGGCGAGCACGTCCACGAGCACCGTCACACCTACAAGGTCGGCGATAGGCTCATCTCCTTCACCCACGACCACACCCACAGCCACACCCGTTAGGCGCGCACAGCGATCCCCCCGCGGCGCATGGCCTCCTTGGCCTCGGCGATGGAGTACGTGGCGAAGTGGAAGATCGAGGCGGCAAGGGCGGCGTCGGCGCCGGCCTCCAGCGCCTCGACGAGATGGTCGAGGGTCCCGGCTCCGCCGCTGGCGATGACCGGGACGCCGACCGTCTCGCTCACCGCCCGGGTCAGCTCGAGGTCGTAGCCGTCGCTGGTCCCGTCGCGGTCCATGCTGGTCAGCAGGATCTCCCCCGCCCCCCGCTCGACGGCCTCGCGCGCCCAGGCCACGGCGTCCAGACCGGTCGGCGTGCGCCCGCCGGCGACGTAGACCTCCCATCCGGAGACCGTGGTTCGCCGTCCGGTCGCCGCAAGCGTCGACCTACCGGCGACGTCACCCGCCCGTCCGGTCGCCGCAAGCGTCGACCTCCCGGCGACGTCACACCGCTTCGCGTCGATGGCCAGCACCACGCACTGCGCGCCGAAGACGTCTCCCAGCTCGCTGACCAGCTCGGGCCGGGCGACGGCGGCGCTGTTGACCGAGACCTTGTCGGCGCCGGCGTCGAGCACCGCCTGGGCGTCGGCCTCCGAGCGGATCCCCCCGCCGATGGTGAACGGGATGAAGACCTCGTCGGCGGTGCGCCGGGCCAGCTCGACCATCGTGTCGCGCTTGTCCGAGGTCGCCGTGATGTCCAGGAAGACCAGCTCGTCGGCGCCCTCGGCGTCGTAGCGCGCGGCCAGCTCGACCGGACCCCCGGCGTCGCGCAGACCGACGAAGTTGGTGCCCTTGACGACCCGCCCGCCGGTGACGTCCAAGCAGGGGATTAAACGCTTGAGATGCACGAGTGGTCCACGCGCTACGCGACGGCTGCCTGGCCCTCGGCCACCGTGAAACGCTGCTCGTACAGCGCCTTGCCGACGATCACGCCGGCCAGATTGACCTGGCGCAGCCCGACCAGAGCGCGCAGGTGCTCCACGCTGCCGATGCCGCCCGAGTAGATGAACCGCCCACGCACGACCGCAGCCACCCGGCGCACCGCGTCGAGATCGGGGCCGTCGAGCATCCCGTCGTGGTCGACGTCGGTGAAGACGAACGACCGCACGCCACGGTCCTGCAGCCGGCGGATGACGTCGGGCGCCAGCATCTGGGTGGTCTGCGTCCAGCCCGAGGTCGAGACGTGGCCGCCGCGGGTGTCCACCGATACGACGGTGCGCTCGGCGAAGCCGGCCAGCACATCGTCGAGGAAGTCCACGTCGGTGTAGGCGGCGGTGCCCAGCACGATCCGCTGCGCGCCCGCGCGCAGCGCGTCGCGCACCGCGGGCAGCGAGCGCAGCCCGCCGCCGACCTGCACCGGCACGTCCAGTTCGGCGGTGATCCGCTCGACATGGTGGAGGTTCTGCGGGGTGCCGGTGCGCGCGCCGTCGAGGTCGATGACGTGCAGGAACCGTGCGCCGGACTGGACCCATGAGCGCGCCGCGGCCAGCGGGTCGTCCTCGTAGACGGTCTGGGCGGCGAAGTCGCCCTGCACGAGGCGCACCGCCTTGCCGTCGGCGATGTCGATCGCCGGATAGAGGATCACGCGGCGGCCAGGGAGACGAAGTTCCCAAGCAGGGTCAGCCCCTCGTGGGAGGACTTCTCCGGGTGGCACTGCGCGCCGAATACGTTGTCGCGCTCCACCAGCGAGACGAAGCGCATGCCGTAGGTCCCGTAGCCCAGCGCCGCTCCCTCGTCGGCGGGCACGTAGGAGTGCACGTGGTAGAAGGCCGCGCTGTCGCCCAGCCCCTCGGTCAAGCGCGAGCGCCGGACGAAGGCCACCTCGTTCCACCCGATGTGGGGCAGCTTCAGCCCGTCGGCGCACAGGCGCACGACCGCGCCGGGCAGCAGCCCCAGCCCCTGGGCGCCCTCGTGCTCGCTGGAGTGCTCGAAGAGGAGCTGCATGCCCAGGCACAGGCCGATGACCGGGACGCCGGCACGGGCCCGCTCGCGGACCAGCGTGTCCAGCCCCGCTGCGCGCAGGCGGCGCATGGCCTCGGGGAACGCCCCCACCCCCGGCACCACCAGGCCCCGCGCGGAGCGCAGCTCGTCGTGGTCGGCGGTCAGCCGCGGCTCGCCGCCGACGCGCTCCAGGGCCTTCACCACCGAGCGGCGGTTACCCATCCCGTAGTCGACCACACAGATACCCCTTGCCGGCCTCCGGCCGGCGCTCTTGACGGCGGCCGGCGACATCCGATCGCCGGTGACCGGGCCTTCGGCCCTCACGTGAGCGTGCCCTTGGTCGACGGGACGCCGGTCTCGGTGGGGTCGAGGGCCACAGCGGCGCGCAGCGCCCGGGCGAAGGCCTTGAAGGCCGCCTCGATCATGTGGTGGGCGTTGGTTCCCGCCTGCACCTCGAGGTGCACCGTCAAGCGCGCCGTGCTCGCCACCGCGCGCAAGAACTCCTCGGTCAGCTCGTGGTCGAAGCCGCCGGTCTCCCCGGGCGGCAGCGCGGCGGCGAAGGCCAGGAAGGGCCGGCCCGAGACGTCCAGCGTGCACGCTGCGCGCGCCTCGTCCATGGGCACCACGGCGTGGCCGTAGCGCACGATCCCGGCGCGGTCGCCCAGCGCACGGTCCAGCGCCTGGCCGAGGACCAGCCCGCAGTCCTCGGCCGTGTGGTGGGCGCCGGTCTGCAGATCCCCGGTGATCGTCACGTCGAGGTCCACCCGGCCGTGACGGGCCAGCAGGTCGAGCATGTGGTCCAGGAACCCCACGCCGGTCGCACGCGTGCCGGCGCCCGTGCCGTCCAGCGACAGACTGAGGCGGATGTCGGTCTCGGCGGTCCTGCGGTCGACCTGTGCCAGTCGCGGCGAAGCGGGTGACCCTGGTATCTGCACGCTGCGGCTCATGGGCGGGCGCCATCCTCCCCGATCCGCGCCTCCATCGACTCCGCGTGCAGCTCGAGGCCCTCAGCGCGGGCGACCGCGGCGCCGGCCGGGGCCAGCGCGCCGGCTGCGTCGCCGATGCGCACCTCGCTCACCCGGCGGCGGAACGCGCGCGGCCCCAGGCCCGAGGCGAAGCGCGCCGCGCCCGCGGTGGGCAGGATGGCGTTGGAACCGGCCAGGTAGTCGCTGAAGGCCGTCCCGCTGGCCTGACCGACCAGGACGCAGCCCGCCGCGCGCACCCGCCCGGCCAGTGCCTCGGCACCCGCGCCGGCGAGCTGGAGGTGCTCGGGGCCGACCTGCTCGGCGAAGGCCAGGGCCTCGAGCAGGGACCCCGCCTCGGCCAGCACGCACGGCGCGAGCACGGCGTCGGGGTGGCGCGCGGCTCCCGCGGCCAGTTCGGCCTCGAGCAGGTCCAGCAGCGCGTCGTCGTCGCAGGCCGCGGCCACGAGCGAGCCCTCGCCGTGCTCGGCCTGCGCCAGGAGGTCCAGGGCCAGCAGGTAGGGGTCGGCGTCGCCGTCGCACACGATGAGCAGGTCGCTGGGCCCGGCGAACAGGTCGATGCCCACCTCGCCCCCGAGCTGGCGCTTGGCCTCCTGGACGTAGAGCGTGCCCGGACCCGCCATGACGTCCACGCGCGGGACGGTCTCGGTGCCCAGGGCGAGCGCCGCCACGGCCTGGGCGCCGCCCATGCGGTAGATCTCGGTCGCCCCGACCAGCGCGCAGGCTGCGAGGATGACCGGGTGGGCGTCGCCGCGGTGCCCTGGCGGGGAGCAGACGGCGACCTCCTCCACCCCGGCCGCCCTGGCGGTGACCACGCCCATGACCACCGTGGAGGGGAGGGGCGAGCGCCCGCCGGGGACGTAGAGGGCGGCCCGGCGCACCGGCATCTCGCGCAGGGTGACCGTGTGGCCCTGGGGCAGAAGCACCTGGCGATCCTCGACGCTGCCCGCATCGGCCACCAGAGCGACGTTGGTCACCGCCGTGTCCAGCCCGGCGCGCACCGCGGGGTCCAGCGCCGCCAGAGCACCGGCCAGCTCCTCCTCGGTCACGCGCAGCGGCGGCGGCTCGGCGCCACCGGTGTCCAAGCGCGCCGTCAGCTCGCGCACCGCCGCGTCCCCGCCGTCGCGCACCGCGGCGATGATGTCGCGCACCACCTGCTCGACCGAGGCCGCCGGCGGCTGGAGGGCACGAGTGCGCCGCGCCGCGCCGGCCGGGTCGCCGGCGATGGTCAGGCGCTCGACCCTCACCGCAGCGCCGCCACGACGTCGTCGACCTCGGCCGCGCGCAGCTTGTGGGCCACCGGGTTGGCGATCAGGCGAGCAGTGGAGTAGAAGAGCTCCTCACGGACCACGAGGTTGTTCTCGCGCAGCGTGGTGCCCGTCGCGGTGAGGTCGACGATGGCCTCGACCAGCCCCGTCAGGGGAGCCAGCTCGACCGAGCCCTTGACCTCCACGATCTCGGCCTGGCGTCCCGTGCGCTCGAAGTGCCCCGCCGCAGTCTTGGGGTATTTCGTGGCCACCCGCATGACGCCCAGGCGCCGCAGCGCCTCGGCGGAGGGGTCGGGGCCCTGCGTGGTGGCCAGCACCATCGAGCAGCCGCCGTAGCCGAGATCCAGCAGCTCGTAGAAGTCGCGTTCGGCCTGCTCGGTCAGGACGTCCTTCCCGGTGATGCCCAGGTCGGCCGCCCCGGCCTCCACATACGTGGGTACGTCGGAGGGGCGCATGGTCACGATCCCCACCTCGGCGAAGAGCAGCCGGCGGTCGTTGGAGCGCACCTCGGCGGTGTCGACGCCCAGGCGGTCCAGGAGGTCCAGCGTCTCTGCGAGCAGGGCGCCGCGCGGCACGGCGACGGTGAGGGGTCGCGTGGACGTCACCGCGCGCGTTCCTCGCCCGCGAGCGCGATGTGCAGCTTGTCCACGCCCAGAGCGAAGCCCACCGCCGGCAGCGGGCGGCCGAAACGCCCGAGCAGCTCGTCGTAGCGACCACCGCCCCCCAGCGGCTCGCCCAGCGCGGGGTCGTAGACCTCGAACACCGCGCCCGTGTAGTACCCCGGGTCGCAGCCCAGATCGCGCGTGAGCCCCAGGTCGAAGAGCACGCGACGAGCCACCGCGGGCTCGAGCAGGTCATGTACGCGGCGCAGGCTCTCGGTGGCCGGACGGCCGTCGAGCACCTCGACGCCCCCGCGAAGGGAGGGCACGGTGGCCAGGGTCTCGCGTGCGTCGCCCGGCAGGTCCAGAAGCGCCAGCTCGCGTTCCAGCCCCACGAAGTCGCGATTGACCAGGTCGCGCAGCAGCGTCTCGCGGGCCTGCGGGGGCACCGCGAAGGTCTCGAGCAGTGTCGGGTACAGCGCGGCGTCGCCGATCCCCAGGCGATAGCCGGCCAGGCCACAGGCGTCGAGGGCGGCGCACAGCACGCGCAGCACCTCCGCGGTGCCCTCGGGCGACGGCGCGCCGACCAGCTCCACGCCGGCCTGGAGGAACTCGCGCATCTGACCGCGGTGCGGGCGCACCCCCCGGTACACGTCGGCCAGGTAGCAGAAGCGCAGCGGGGGCTCCTCGCCCGCGTAGCGGGTCGCGGCCAGGCGCGCGATGGGCACGGTCATGTCCGGGCGCAGCGCAAGCACCTGCCCGTGGTCGTCCATCACGCGGTAGGCCGGCTGCGCACCGCCGCCCCGCTGCAGGACCTCCTGGTGCTCCAGCGCGGGCGTGGAGACCTCCCCGTAGCCCTCGCGAGTGAACACGTCCAGCAGCGCGGCGGTGACCGCGCGCAGCTCGCGCATCTCGTCGGGCAGGACGTCGCGCGTCCCGGAGGGCAGGGGGTGGATGGTGGCCATGGGGAAAAGAGTATTTCGCCTTCGGTCGCCGGAACCGAGTCGCGGCGACGAAGGTTGGACACTTGCGCCCGATAGTCGAGCACAAGTGTCCACGGACGGCGGCGAGAGCCGCAGGGGCGACCACTCCGCGCGGCGGCGCGCGGCTAGATGGCCACGGGCTCGACGGCCACGCGCTCGATCCGCGCGCCCAGCTCGCGCAGGCGCTCGTCGATGCGTTCGTAGCCCCGGTCGATCTGGCGGATGTTGCCGATCTCCGAGGGGCCGATGGCCCCCAGCGCGGCGATGAGCATGGCCATGCCTGCGCGGATGTCCGGCGACTCGACCCGCAGGCCGCGCAGCCGCGACGGGCCCGTGACGATCACCCGGTGGGGGTCGCACAGCGTGATGTCGGCGCCCATGGCCACCAGCTTGTCGGTGAAGACCAGGCGGTTCTCGAACATCCACTCGTGGATGAGCACGCTGCCCGCCGATTGGGTGGCCAGCGCGACGACGATCGAGGTCAGGTCGGCCGGGAACGCGGGCCATGGCCCGTCCTGGACGGTGATCTTGTGCTCGCCCACGTCGCGCGCCACCACGAGCTGCTGGCCGCCGGGCACCAGGACGTCGTCGCCCTCCAGTTCCGAGCGCAGCCCGAGGCGATCGAAGACCAGGCGGATCATGCGCAGGTCGCTTGGGAAGGTGTCCTTGATGCGCATCTCCCCACCGGTCACGCCGGCCAGGGCCATGAAGGACCCGATCTCGATGTGGTCGGGCCCGATGGTGTGGTCACAGCCTTGCAGCTCGGCGCTGCCCGAGACGGTGAGCACGTTGGAGCCGATGCCCTGGATGTCGGCCCCCATGGTGACCAGCATGCGCGCGAGATCCTGAACGTGGGGCTCGCAGGCGGCGTTGCCGATCACCGTCTGTCCGGGGGTACGAGCAGCGGCCAGCAGCGCGTTCTCGGTGGCCATGACCGACGGCTCGTCCATGAAGACGTCGCCGGCGCGCAGGCCGCCCGGCGCGAGGAGCTCGATGTCGCGCGAGTGGGAAAAATTGGCCCCAAGGGCGCGGAAGGCGTCGAGGTGGGGATCGAGCCTGCGGCGGCCGATCACGTCACCGCCCGGCGGAGGCATGACCGCGCGGCCGAAGCGGGCCAGCAGCGGACCGGCGAGGAGGAACGAGGCGCGGATGCGCTCGGCGAGGTCGCGCGGGACCTCGACGCTGTCGGCGGTCAGGTCGGCGGCGCACAGGGTGAGGTCGTTCTCCCCCAGCCACGCGACGCGGACGCCCAGGGCCTCGAGGATGGCGATCATGGCCTCGACATCCTTGATGCGCGGCACGTTGCGCAGGACGACTTCATCCTCGGTGAGCAGCGTGGCTGCGAGGATGGGAAGCGCGCCGTTCTTGTTGCCGGCGGGCGTGACGACCCCCGACAACGGGGCGCCGCCGTCGATGAGAAACTTCTCCACAGTGGGTGCAGGGGTAGCGCTAGCGGCGGTGGCCGGAGGCTGGGCTAGGGTATCAAGCATGCCGCGGGAGATTTCGCGCGAGGAGGCCTGGTCCCTGCTCGCCGCGTGGGTGCAGTCGCCCGGGCTGCGCCGCCACTGCCTCGCCGTAGAGGCCGCGATGCGCGCCCACGCGCGCCGCGACGGTCACGACGAGGAGCTGTGGGGCGTCACCGGTTTGCTGCACGACGCCGACTGGGAGCGCTTCCCCGACATGGACACCGGCCACCCGCGGCTGATCATGGAGGAGCTGCGCTCGCTCGGGGCGCCCGAGGAGATGGTGCGCGCGATCGGCTCCCACGCCACCTACCTGGACATCTCCCGCGACAGCCCGCTGGAGAAGACGCTGTTCGCCGTCGATGAGCTCAGTGGGTTCCTTCTGGCCTGCGCCTATGTGCGCCCCGAGGGCATCCGTGGGCTGACGCCCAAGTCGGTCAAGAAGAAGCTCAAGCAGCCCAGCTTCGCTGCGGCGGTCAACCGCGACGAGGTGCGCGGCGGCGCCGAGGAGCTGGGAGTGGAGTTCGACGAGCACGTGCGGTTCGTCGTCGCGGCGCTCGAGGAGCAGGCCGCCGAGCTGGGCCTCGACGGGGGTGCCGTCAACGGTGACAGCGCAGCCGCCCACGCGGGCGAGGCCGGCGGCGCGGGCGGGCCCCCGGCGGCCGCCGGGCGCGAGCCCCCCTCCTGACCGCGCGCTCGCCCCTGGGTCTGCTGGACCCCTACCGGCGCATCCTGGCGGTGCCCCACGCTCCGGCGCTGGTGGTCGGCTCGCTGCTCGGGCGCCTGCCCTACGGAATGACCTCGCTGTGCCTCGTGCTCTTCCTCGTGGCGCAGACGGGATCGTTCGTTGCGGCCGGCGCGATCGCCGCGGCCGGGGCCCTGTCCGCCGCCCTGGGCGCCCCACTGCTGGGGCGCGTCATCGACCGCCGGGGCCAGACGACCGTCCTCCTGGCCGCCGTGACGGTCCATACCGCGGGGCTGGTCGCCATCGTGGCGATCGGACGCGCGGATGCCCCGGTCATCGCACTCGCGGTGCTCGCCGCCGTGACTGGCGCCGCGACGCCGCCGCTGTCGCCGTGCATGCGCACGCTGTGGCCGTTGCTGCTGGGCGACCGGGGCGCCGTACGTACCGCGCTGGCCCTCGACGCCCTGGTCATCGAGGCGGTGTTCATCGGCGGACCGCTCACAGTGGCCGTCATCGTGGTGATCGCCTCACCATCCGCCGGACTTCTCGCCGCGGCGGCCCTCGCACTGGCCGGGACGCTGCTGTTCGCGATCCAGCCGCCCTCGCGCCACTGGCGGGGCACCGGGCGGCGTGGCCGCGGACCGAGCCCGCTGGTGTCCGCCGGGATCCGCACCCTGCTGATCGGGGCGTTCGGCCTGGGCATCGTGTTCGGCACGCTCGAGGTGGCCCTGCCCGCCTTCGGCGCGGAGCGGGGCCAGCCGGGGCTCGCGGGCGTCGCCCTGGCCGCCATCGCGGCGGGCAGCGCTGTGGGCGGGTTGACATACGGCGCCCGAGCCGGCGGCACATGGGCGGGCGGGGCCGCGGACGTTCGCCCGCTCTACCTCGTCCTCATCGCGGTCCTCCCGCTCGCGGTGGCGCCTCTCCTGCTGGCCGACTCGGTGCTCGTCCTGCTCGTCCTCGCCCCACTGGCCGGCCTGACCATCGCGCCCCTCACCGCGGCCGAGAACGAACTGGCGGGCATGGTCGCGCCGCCGGGCACCGTGACCGAGGCCTACGCCTGGATGCTGACCGCCCTGGTCGGCGGCGTGGGGGCGGGCAACGCGCTGGCCGGCGTGCTGGTGGAGCAGGCGGGCTGGCGCGCCGCGCTCGGGGTCGCCTGCGCCTGCGCGGCGCTGGGGGCGCTCGTCACCCTCGCGCGCCGGCGCACCCTCACGCCGAGATGACGCCGATCGTCTCACGACGCCCTCCACCGTCCGCCCGCCTTGGCCCAGTCGAGCAGGTGCTCGGGGCCGCAGAAGGCGTCGCCGATACGGTGCTCTCCGCGGTGGCGCACGACGAGGACCACCGTCTCGCCCACCGGCTCGGCGCAGTACGCGCAGCGACCCAGGCCGTTGCCGTCGGGGTCGCCGATGGTGCCGGGCTCCCAGTGCGCGCCCTGGATGACCCACGGTACGATGTGCTCGAGGCGGCAGAAGACCGCGCGACGCTCCCCCGCTGGCTCCGCGACACGGAAGCCGGAGCCCTCCTCCACGTCGACGCCGCACCAGTTGCAGTGCTCGACCATGCTGCGCAGAGGCTACTGTCAGGCTAGGACGCCAGCGTCCGCGGACCTGGCGCTCGTCCGCCGGGCGGGCCGAACGCCCGCCGCGCGGTCAGCGCTCGCGCAGGTGACGCGCCCGGCGGCGCTCGTAGAGCAGGCGCTGGAGCCCCAGGGTCGCCAGCCCCGCGACGAAGATGCACAATCCTCCCGCACCACGGCGTCCCCGGGCTGCCCCTCGGCCAGGCGAGCGGCGCGCGTCGCGGCGGCCGAGATGGCCGAGATGGCCG
>JBBJOB010000228.1:0-3572 GCA_037721455.1 Solirubrobacteraceae bacterium
CAGCGCGTAGGCGAGGGTCTTGTCGAAGCAGTGCTGGGCGCCGGCCACGCAGCCCGCGGCACCGATCAGGCGCTCGCCCTGGAGCTCCCACATGATGTGGTAGAAGCCCTTGCCGACCTGGCCCAGGACGGCGGAGTCGGGCACACGCACGTCCTGGAAGGCCAGCAGCGCCGTATCCGAGGCGTGCATGCCCAGCTTCTCCAGGCGCTTCTCGCGGATGACGCCCGGGGCATCCATGGGCACCAGGAAGAGCGTGAACCCGGCGTAGCCCGCGTCGGGGTCGGTCTTGGTGACCAGCACGATCACGTCGGCGCGGTGGCCGTTGGTGATGTAGGTCTTGGAGCCGTTGATGACCCACTCGCCGGAGGCCTCGTCGCGCACCGCGGGTCTTGATGGCGGCGACGTCCGAGCCTGCGTCGGGCTCGGTGATGCCCAGGCAGAGGATCTTCTCGCCGCGGATGGCCGGCGCCGCCCACTGCTGCTTCTGCTCCTCCGTGCCGAAGGCCAGGATCGGCGGCATGGCCATGTCGGTGTGCACGGCGATGCCCATGGCAAGGCCGCCCGACTCGGCGTGCGCGATCTCCTCTGCGAGGACCAGCGAGCTGTAGTAGTCGCCGCCCTGGCCGCCGTAGGCCTCGGGCTTGTCCAGTCCCAGGAAGCCCAGTGCGCCCATGCGAGTAAAGACCCAGTCGGGGAAGGTGATCTCCTCCCACTCCTCCGCGTGGGGTGCGAGCTCCTTCTTGGCGAAGCGGCGGATCGACTCGCGAAGCTGCTCGTGCTCGTCGGTGAAGATGAAGTGCTTGCGCTGCGCGGCGAAGTCGGGCTTGAGGACCGACGCGGCGGCGGCCTGGTCGACGGCGGGAGAGACGGGGCTGGTGCTCATGGCGCCAATAGTAGGGAGTAGGACTTCCTACTTTCAACCGCGGGACACAACGCGGTAACGTCCGCCGCGATGGAGCTCGAGAAGGTCCGCTACGAGGTCGCCGACGGCGTCGCCACCATCGCGATGGACGACCCCGAGACGCGCAACGCGCTGTCCGACCAGCTGCTGGACGACCTGCTGGTGGCGCTGGCCGCCGCGAAGGCCGACGACGGCGTGCGCTGCGTCGTCCTGGCCTCCACGCACGAGAAGGTCTTCTCCAGCGGGGGCAACCTGGGCGGGTTCGCCGCCGACGTGCCGCTCGTGCACAAGCAGTGGGGTCACGAGCGCTTTCCCCGCCTGTTCACCACCTTGGGCGAGCTGGGCAAGCCGTCGCTGTGCGCCGCCGGTGGCCACGTCCTGGCCGGCGCACTGGGCCTGGCGCTGGCCTGCGACCTGATCGTCGCACGCGACGACGCCACCTTCGGCACGCCCGAGATCAACGTCGGCGTCTTCCCGTTCATGATCATGGCGCTGATCTACCGCAACGTCGGGCGCAAGAAGACCAACGAGCTGCTGCTGCTTGGCGACCGGGTCACCGCTGATGAGGCGCAGCGGATCGGCATCGTCAACCGCGTCGTGCCGGCAGGCGGGTTCGACGCCGCCGTGGCCGACTGGGCGCAGCGCCTGGCCGCCAAGTCACCCGTGCTCATGCGTCTGGGCAAGGACGCGATGTTCGCCCAGATGGACCTGCCGCTGCGTGACGCACTGAACCTCCTGGCCCACAACCTGACCCTGGCGCTGTCCACCGAGGACGTCGTGGAGGGCGTGGCCGCGTTCTTCGAGAAGAGGGAGCCGCAGTGGAAGGGTCGGTGACCACGACCTCGATGCTGCGCCCGCTGGTCGACGACCTCCACGCACGGCGCGAGCAGGCCCGGCTGGGCGGCGGGGAGGAGAAGGTCGCCAAGCAGCACGCGGCCGGGAAGCTCACCGCGCGCGAGCGGCTGGACCTGCTGATGGACCAACCGCAAGCCCCACGACATGTACGAGATCATCCGGCGCATCGTCGACGACGGGCACTGGTTCGACCTCAAGCCTCAATGGGCCAAACCGTGGTGGAGGAGGGCACCGGATACGTCGTTTCCTTCGCGGCGCTGGAACAGCGCTGGGACGACTACGCTGAGCTCGCCGAAGCGTCGTTGCTGAGCCTCAGCACGGAGTGACCGCGTCCTACTCGAAGCTCTGCCCGGCCAACACCTGCTTGGCGATCTGCTCGCCGCGCATGCGCTCCTCGAGGTAGCCGGTGAACTGGATGCTGAGGTAGCCCCCGGCAGCCGCATCGGCGGGCAGGGCCTCGGTCGTGCTCCAGCGCCCGTTGGCGATGGTCGCGTTGCCCTCCCACGTGCCGGGGGAGCCGTCGGGGCGCTGGAAGCCGAGGGTGAGGCGCGCCACGCCACGGGCCCGCGAGCTCACCGTGCCCTTGGCGCGCAGGACGCCGTCGCGCAGTGAGAGGTCGCTGCGGGCCAGGCCGGCCTTGCCGTTGGCCGCGCGCAGGCGCACCGAGGCCGGGCGCACCACCTCGTTGCCGGAGTAGGCGAGCTCGACGATCCCGCTGCGCGCGCCGCGCTGGCGGCGTGGGAGGGTCTCGCGGAAGCGCAGGCGCCCGTCGCGGACCTGCTCGGTGAAGGTGTGGCGGGCGCCGTTGGCGACGAAGGTGACGTGCACCCAGTCGCCCTCCGAGCGCGCGGTGATCTCGGCCAGCACGTCGAGGCGCCCGTCCTCCACGCCCGCGCGCAGGACCTGCAGCTTGGACGGATTGGAGGCGGCCGGCAGGGCCGCGCCGCCGCCGGTCCGGTAAGCGGACTCCAGGCCGGTCAGTGCGCCTCGCGGGGGGTCCAGCAGGCCGAAGGTCTGGGCCCAGTAGTCGCCCGCGATGCCCACCCCGATCGAGCGGTAGCGCGCGTCGAGGACGTTGGCGCGGTGGGTCGGGCTGCCCATCCACATCTCCACCGCTTGGCGGGCGCTGCTGACGTTGCGGGCGAGGTTCTCGCCCGCGTCACCGCCGTAGCCCGCGGCTCGGGCGCGGTCGCCTGCGTCCTGACCGAGGAGGTTGAGATGGGCGAAGTAGTCGAAGAGGTTCATGTCCTGGCTGTGGAAGACCGCCGCGCCGGTGAGGGAGGGCTCGAGGCCCAGCACGCGCAGGCCGCGCTCGGCGCGGATCTCGTTGACCATGCAGACCGATGCCATCTCCACGCGCTCTCGGTTGCGATCGTCGGGCCGCTCGTCGGCGTAGGCGCACGAGCTCGCGGCGGCGGCCGGTGCGGCGCCGGCGAGGGCGAGCGCGAGCCCGGCGCCGAGGGTGGCCACGGCGGCGCGGAGGGTGGGAAGGGAGGGCATGCCCCGTGCATCGGGGCACGCCGGGGTGAGCGCTCATAATGCGTCGCGGGGCTGGACGATCAGATGACCCCGGCTCTGCGTTCGCAAGTGGAGCAGGCTCATCTGGTCAGCTTGCGCCCAGTGCGACGGTCCGGCAGAGTGGTAAGTGCTACGTCCCACTTCCCGCCGCGGAGGATGCGCTTGAGCCTCGAGGATCCCGTCGTCATCACCTGCTCCATCTCGGGCGCGATCGCCGACCGCGACCAGTGCCCGGCCATTCCCTACACGCCGGCGGAGTACGCCGCTGAGGCGCGGCGGATCGTCGACGAGGGCGGCG
>JBBJOB010000229.1:0-3556 GCA_037721455.1 Solirubrobacteraceae bacterium
CCGGCGACGGCACGTATTTCCTTGGACGGCCCCTAGCGCGGCAGGCCGAACTGCTGCGTGGCCGAGAAGCGCCGTTCGATGTCGTCGGCCGCCGGCTTGCGGGCGCCGTCGAAGGTGATCAGGCCCTTGGTGTGGATGGGAGGACTGGGGCGGGGATTTCCGCCGTCCCAGCCCGGGCGCACGCGGAACTCCTGCAACGCCCAGTACAGCGAGCCGCTGAGCCACGGCTTGCTGTCAAAGACGTCTAAGTGGTAGTTCACGAAGTCCTGCTGGTGGGCGAAGGTTCCCTTCTCCTCGACCGGCCCGTTGCGGTTGGCCTCGGCACCGAACTCGGTGATCATGATCGCCTTGTCGGGATAGCAGGCGCGCACCGAGTCCAGGTAGGGCGAGAGGTCCTCGCGGTCGGCGATCTGGCCGTTGGGCCCGGGGTACCAGCCGAAGTAGTCGTTGAAGCCGATCACGTCCAGCTCGGAGTAGGCCGCCTGGCAGCCCGCCGCCGGGTAGGCGGCCACCGCGTAGCCCACGGGGCGGCTGGGATCCAGCCGCCGCGCCGCGCGGGCGGCACGGCGCAGGTAGTCGCTCTGCGCCGGCCCCGGTCGTGCCGACAGCTCGTTGCCGATCGACCACAGCGCGACCGAGGGATGGCTGGCGTTCTCGCGGATGTTGGCCTCCACGAGTTCGACCGCAGCGTCGCGCACGTCCATCTCTCCCAGCGCCGCCGTCTTGAGGGCGTAGACCGGCACCTCCGACCAGATCATCAGCCCGATCTGGTCAGCGTACTCTTGGAAGTAGGGGTGCAGCGGATAGTGCGAGCGCACCATCGTGCCGCCGAGGTCCTTGGCCTGGCGGCCGACCAGGCGCATCTTGGAGCGGGGGATCGCGAAGCCCAGCTCACGGTCGTCCTCGTGCAGGCCGAAGCCGCGGAGGTTGGCCCGCTCGTGGTTGAGCATCAGCAGGCCGTCCTCGACGGTCATCGAGCGAATGCCGCTCTTGAGGTCCCACTCGACCCTCTGCGCGCCCAGCGTGCGGGCGCGGAAGCTCGCCGAGTAGAGGTTGGGATCGTCGGGCGACCACAACCGCGGGTCGCGCACGGTGATGCGCCGGAGGAAGGTGACCTCCCGCCCCGGGCGCACGCTGCGCGTCCCCATGCGGAAGTCGTTCCCGCCGAAGGACCCGGTCACGGTCACCCCGCGCGTGCGCGAGTCGAAGTTGCGCACGGTGACCGCCGCGCGCACGGTTGCGTCGCAGGTCCGGCACTCCAGCTCGGGGCGCACATCGACGCGGTCGATGCTCACGCGGTCGATGCGCTTGAGGTAGACCTCGCGCAGCAGGCCGCCGTAGTTCCACCACCCGCCGATCGGGATCTCCTGGGTGTTGGTGCCCGAGGGCGGGAAGTCGGTCATGAGCCGGCGGTTGTCGACGCGGATCACGAGGCGGTTGGTCCCGGTGCGCCGCAGCTCGTCGGCAGGGATGCGTAGCTCGAAGGGCAGGTAGGCGCCGGTGTTGCGCCCGATCTCCTTCCCGTTGAGCCACACGCGCGCGCGGTGGTTGACCGACTCGAAGCGCACGGTCCAGTCGAAGACCTCGCTGCGGGTCGGCAGGCGGAAGTCCTTGCGATACCAGCCGACGGTGCCTGCCATGGAGGCGTTGGACTCGTCGCCGGCGTTCCAGGCGTTTGGGACCTCGACGGGCGACCAGCCGCTGGTGGACGTGCGCCGCTGCCAGGCATCCTCCAGTCCCTGGCCGGCCTCGTCGAGGCGAAAGAGCCACTCGCCGTCGAGCAGGTAGCGGTTGTCCGGCCCGGAGGCGGTGAGCGCGCGACGGTCGGGACGCTCGGCCGCGTCGGCGGCGGCGGGAGCCGCGAGCAGGACGGCCGTCGCGACGGCAAGCAGCGTGATCAGGGTCTGGCGTGCGCACATCGCGAAGCCGCGCACTGTAGACGAGCACCCGGCGGCGCGCTGCACTTCCCGCTGCGCGCGCCCGCACCGGCACGCTCTCACACACCACGCGCGCCCGACCCGCCGCCGGGCCGGACCCTCAGCCGGTCGCGTGGGAGCCGTCGTCGTTGAGCTCGAGGAAGCGGCGCACAGAGGCGGCCTGGTGGTCGAGGCGGTCGCCCAGCGAGCGCGCGTGCTCGTCCGCGCGCTCCTGGAAGTCCCCCAGGCTGGCCTGCGGATCGTCGGGCAGCGGATAGACGTGCGCGAGGTCCTGTTGGGCGCAGGCGATCCCCATGGGCGGGCGGCCCTCGACCAGCGGGCGCGCGCCGCACACCGGCGCCACGGTCAGGCCGGTGTCACGGTCGACCAGGGCCACGGGCATGAGTCGCGCCGCCGGCAGGCGGACAGGGGGACGCGGCGAGCGATCGACACCCACCCGCGCGTGGGGCGCCGCGGCCAGGATCTCGCGCCAGAGGCTGAGCACCGTGTCGGCGGCCACGATCGCGTCGCGCAACACGGCAGCCTGCTCGGCGTAGAGATGCTCGGCCTCCGCGCGGTCGCGAGCCTCGGCCAGGTCGAGGTCGCACGGCACACGCAGCAGCTCGTCGAAGCCGATGGCCGCCCCAGCGCCGCGCCCGCCGCTGGTCACGTAGGTCGCCAGCGTGCCCAGGTCACGCCGCCCGTGGAAGACGATGGTCAGCGCCTCGCTGAGGGCCAGGCCCCCGACGCGCAGAGCCACGGCCGCGGCGTCGCCGCTGTCGATCAGCGCGCTGCGCAGGAGGTCCTCGGCCTCGCCGGGTGGTGGTCCCTCATCGCCCTGCTCGTCCATGCCTGCATCCTTCCGGCTTGACGCTCCGTCGCGCTGGGTATCAACGACAACCGATGACCGCTCTCTTCAAGCCTATCGGCCTCATCGTCGGATTCCTGTCGGGAATGCTCGCCCGCCAGCTCTTCAACAAGCTCTGGGGCGTGATCTCCGATGAGGAGCCCCCCGAGTCCACCACCCGCGACACGACGGTCCGCCAGCTCCTGTTCGCCACGGCGATGCAGGGCGCGATCCTCGCCGTCGTGCGCGCCTTCGTCGGCCGCGGCCTCGCCCACGGCTGGGCCGGCATCACCGGCGTGTGGCCTGGCGAGGAGCACCCGGACCCCGATTGACGCCGGGCGCGGCCGGCGGCGGCCCCGGGGGCTCTGGGCCCGCCGGGGCCCGCATGCACCCCAGGTACGCTCAGGAGCGTGGACTCCCCCGCCGTTCGTCTCATGGAGCGCCTGGGGCTCCACGACGACGAGCTGTGCGCGGTGCTCGACGTCGACCCGCTCTCGGTCATCACCGGCGAGCTGGACCACCGGCCCGAGTTGGGCATCCTGCTCACGCTGACCGACGAGGCGGCCGAGCGGGTGGGCGACGGCGTCCTGCGCCGCTGGGTGCGGCGCACCGGCCCCTCTGGCCGCCCGCTCGACCACCTCCTGGCCCGCGACTTCGTCGCCTTCGAGGACGCCCTCGAGGTGCTCGCCGCGCGCGGGTTCGTCCTGCGTGGCGGGGGCTGACGCCAGCCGGCCGCGCGGGCCGTCCTGCCTAAGCGTTGTCCTGCAACAGCAGGGCAGGACGGATGGGCCTC
>JBBJOB010000230.1:0-3538 GCA_037721455.1 Solirubrobacteraceae bacterium
CTAGGAGAGCTCGCTGCCACAGTCCAGGCAGCGGCCGCCCAACACCGCGGGCCCGGCGCCGTAGCGGGCGACCATGTCGCCCCGGCAGACCGGACACGCGGCGGGGCGGGGCGACGACAGGTCCTCCCAGGCGCCGAGGACGAGGTCCTCCAGCGTCGACCCGTCGTCGCCTCGACCGGCGGGGACACGAGGCGGCTCCTCGCGGTCGAAGAGCGACAGCGGACGTTCGAGCACGGCTGTCGGGCTCACGGCATGCTCCGAAACAGGCCCACGACGCGACCCAGCACGCGAACCTCCTTGGAGCGGATGGGCTCCATGTCCGCGTTCTCGGGCTGCAGACGGATGTGATCGCTCTCGCGGAAGAAGCGCTTGACCGTCGCCTCCTCGCCCACCAGGGCGACGACCACATCCCCGTCGCTGGCCGTCTCCTGCGGACGGACGACAACAAAGTCGTCAGGCAGGATGCCCGCGTCCTTCATCGACTCGCCGCGCACGCGCAGGATGAACTCGCCCTCCTCGCCGCCGGCCATCGGGGGCACCTCGATGTAGTCCTCGATGTTCTCCTCGGCCAGGACGGGCTGGCCGGCGGCCACCGAGCCGATCAGCGGGAGGCCGCTGGGCGAGACGAGCTGGCGCACCTGGTCCACCGCACGGTCGAGCAGCTCGATCGCCCGCGGCTTGGAGGGATCGCGGCGCAGGAGCCCGAGCTTCTCCAGGTTCCCCAGGTGGGCGTGGACCGTCGAGGACGACGCCAGTCCCACCGCCTTACCGATATCGCGCACCGTCGGCGGATAGCCGTACTTGGCCGAGTAGCGCTTTATGAAGTCGAAGATCTCCTGCTGGCGCTTCGTCAGATCCATCGTGGGCTGCGCCTCCTCGGGGCTTGCGCGGACTGCTCTGCAACGAACATGTGTTCGGGAAGGTAGCGCGGTCCGCGGACGGATGCAACGCCTATACTCGCTCCTTCCTCCAGCGCCGATGGCGGAATTGGTAGACGCGCAAGGTTGAGGGCCTTGTGGGCCTCACGGCCCGTGGAGGTTCGAGTCCTCTTCGGCGCATTGCACCCCGACGGCGAGCGGACCGCCGTCGCGGGTGTCGAAGGCACGCAACGACGCGATACGCCCGCCGCGCAGGCGAAAGGCCCACGACGCGGGCGCGTCGACGACCCGGCCCCCGCCCCAGGCGTAGGTCCGGCCTACCACCGCGATCTCGTCGCCGCGCGACTGAAAGGTCCCCGGGGACAGGCGCAGTTCCTCCCACACCGTCGCCACGTCGCGCAGGTAGATGGCCAGCCCGTCGAGGCCGCGGTAGGGCTCGGCGCGCCCGACCTCCCGTGCTGTGGGCCCCCAGAGCTCGACGTCCTCGCACACCAGGCCGCTCAGCGCTGCGAGGTCGCGCCGCGAGAACGCGTCGAAGGTCCGGCGCACCAGGCGCCGGCGCGCCCCGAGGTCGTCCGGGTCGCCGGAGGAGGTCTGCCCCACGGGCCCAGTGTCGCCGCACGAGGCGCGGCACCAAGCGCGCGATCGGTCGATTCACCCGCTGAGCGGGCCGATCGACCGATCGTCGGTCGCTACCGCCGCCGCTTGGCCGTCGCCGCCTCGGCGACGGCCAGCAGCACGACCGCCGAGACGATCGCGACGATCGCGCCGAAGATGTTGAGCTCGAAGATGTCGCCGCTGCCGATGGAGTTGGCGACCACGCCGCCGATGACCGAGCCCGCGAGGCCCAGGACGAGCGTCAGGATCAGGCCGATGCCCTGACGGCCGGGCAGGATGAGCCTGGCGAGGGCTCCTACGACGAGGCCGAAGACGATGAAACCGATTATGCCCATGTCCGGGCTGGTACCCGTTCGCCCTGCTGGGTAGGCATGGCGGGGATGGCGTCCTTCGCACCGGCCGGGGCCACCGCCCCCCAAAGCGACACCTTCCCCCTCCTCGGCATCGACCACCTCGAGCTGTGGGTCGGCAACGCCGCCCAGGCCGCCTTCTTCCTCGAGCACGCCTTCGGCCTGCACCGCGTCGCGTACGCCGGCCTGGAGACCGGCCTGCGCGACCGCGCCTCCCATGTGCTCGCCCAGGGTGGGGTACGCCTGGTCGTGACCGGCGCGCTGCGTGGGGACACTCCGGTGGCCGCTCACCACGCCCGCCACGGCGACGGCGTCAAGGTCATCGCCCTCGCCGTGCCCGACGCCACCCGCGCCTACGCGGACGCGCTGGCCCGCGGGGCGACCGGGGTCGCCGAGCCCGCGCGGGCCGCCGACGAGCACGGCGCGGTGCGCACGGCCACGATCGCCGCCTACGGCGAGACGGTGCACACGTTTATCGAACGCGAGGGCTACACGGGCGCGTTCCTGCCCGGCTACGCGGCGGCCGAGCCCTCCGGCCCTGCTGACCCCGCGAGCAGGCCGGTCTTCGAGGACCTCGACCACGTGGTGGCCAACGTCGAGCCCGGGCGCATGGACCACTGGGTGCGCTTCTACGCCGACGTGCTGGGCATGGCCCAGCTTCGCCACTTCTCCGACGAGGCCATCGCCACCGAGCACTCGGCGCTGATGTCCAAGGTCATGGCCGACGGCAGCGGGCGCATCAAGTTCCCCATCAACGAGCCCGCGCCGGGGCGCCGGCGCTCCCAGGTCGACGAGTTCCTGGAGTTCAACGAGGGCCCCGGCGCGCAGCACATCGCGCTGACCACCCCGGACATCGTGTCGACGGTCGAGCACCTGCGCCGCCGCGGCGTGACCTTCCTCCCCACCCCCGACGCCTACTACGACGACCTCCCCGCGCGCGTGGGGAGGATCGACGAGTCGCTGGAGGACCTGCGCCGGCTGGGCATCCTGGTCGACCGCGACGACGAGGGCTACCTGCTCCAGGTCTTCACCCGCCCGCTGGGCGACCGGCCGACGGTCTTCTTCGAGATCATCCAGCGCCGCGGCGCGCGCGGCTTCGGCGAGGGCAACTTCAAGGCCCTCTTCGAGGCCCTGGAGCGCGAGCAGGACCGCCGGGGCAACCTCTGAGCACCACCCGCCCGTTCACCTGGCACGACGGCGAGCGCACGATCCGCTTCGGGCGCGGGGTCGCGGGCCAGGCGGCCGAGCTGCTGGCCGAGGGCTACACGCTGCTCACCACGCAGCGCGCCCGCGAGGCCCTCCCGGCGCTGGAGGAGCATGCCGCAGCGGTGCACCTGGTGGGCGACGGCCTCGTGGACGAGCTGGCCGGCGACCTCCAGGACGCCGTCGACGGCGCCACGACGCTGGTCGCGCTGGGCGGTGGCCGCGTGGTCGACACGGCCAAGGCGCTGGCCGCCGCCCGGCCCGGCGCGACGGCCCCGCGCGTCGCCGCCATCCCCACCACGCTGAGCGCGGCCGAGATGACCTGGCTGCACCGTCAGGCCCGCGGCGCGCCCGCCGACCGCCACGTGCGCCCCGCGCTGGTGATCAACGACCCCGCCCTGAGCGCCTCTCAGCCCGTCGAGGAGCTGGCCGCGAGCACGGCCAACGCGCTGGGCCACGCGCTGGAGGCCCAGGCCAGCGCGCTGGCCA
>JBBJOB010000031.1:0-13130 GCA_037721455.1 Solirubrobacteraceae bacterium
TTCGTGGGCGGCAGCCTGGCCAACGCCATCTTCGGCCTCATCGGCCTGGGCGACACCGCCGCGGGAGTCTGGCGGGTGGCGCGCTGGGGCGTGGCCGTCGTCGCCGCGATGCTCATCTACTCCGTGGTCTACGCCTTCGCGCCCGACCATGCCGACCGCCGCTTTGCGTGGATCACACCGGGCTCGGCGCTGGGCGTCGTGCTGTGGCTGCTGGCCTCCGGCGGGTTCTTCCTCTACGTGGCCAACTTCGGCAGCTACGAGGCGACCTACGGCGTGTTCGCGGGCGCGGTGATCCTGCTGCTGTGGCTGTGGATCACCAACCTGGCCTTCCTGTTCGGCGCCGAGCTCAACGTGGAGCTGGAGCGCCAGCGCACGGTTGGGCGGGGGGGCCCGCCGCCGCCGACCCCGCCTCCGCCCACCCCGTCGCCGGGCGCGCCGGCGCCAGGGTGATCGCGTCCGGATACACGCACAGCCCGCCCCGGCCCGGGCAGGTGGCGCACAGCTCGCGGTGGGGGTCGTCGGTGACCCGGAAGTCGAGGCGGGCGGCGTCGGTGAGTCGGTTTTCGAGTGCCTTGACGTCCTCTTGGGTGTAGGTGGCGCCGACGGGCTCGTGCGGCCGTTCCAGGAAGAGGTAATCGACGGTCACGGTGGTGAACCCCTCGCGCAATGCGGCGAGGGCATAGGCGGCGCGCTGGAGGGCGTACGTGGTGGCGACCTTGGCTTCGAGATCCGTCTCGGCCGTGACGCGGTCCGTCTTGTAGTCGATGACGTAGGCGCGGCCGTCTCCCTCGTCGGCCAGGGCGTCGACGATGCCGGTGAGGAGGGTGCCTGGTTCGAGTTGCAGCGCGAACGGAGTCTCTCGCCTCAGCGTCCGCGCCCGCGCGAGCCGTGTTCTTGCTGGTGAGGAGAGGAAGGCGTTCGTGAGGGTCGTGAGGTGGCCGGCGCCCTCGGGGAGCTGGGGGTTGCCGAGGTCGAGGTGCTCCAGGACGGCGTGGATCTCGGTCCCTCGTTGCCGGTTGGTGGATTGACCCCGTATACCGGGGTCAGATCGCCAACCGTCCTGCGGGGGGTCGACCTCGGGCAGCTCGAGCACTCGTTCGAGGTAGAAGCGGTAGCCGCAGGCGGCGTGGCGCACGAGGGCCGAGGGGCTCAGCGTGGTCAGCGCCACGGGCGCCGGGGCGGTGAGCGAATCGAGGACGTCCACCGGCGCCGGCGCGACACCGCCGTTCTCTTCCTCACCGATAACCGATCCCGCCACGAACGCCTCGGGCCGGTTCTCCACCACCCGCACCCGCTCCCCCAGCACCGGCCTCAGCCACGCGAGCGGCGGGGCGCCCGGCCCGTTGCCCGGCTCCCGGTCCAGGCGCATCGTGCCGCTGAGGATGAGCCGCTCGCGGGCGCGGGTGGCGGCGACGTAGAGCACCCGGCGCTCCTCGGCTGCCGCGCGCTCGCGGGCGGCGGTGGTCACCCGCTCGAGCGCGGCGGTCGGGACGCCCTCGCCGTCGAAGCCGATGACCCGCACGCCGGCCACGCCGTCGCCGACGACGAGGTCCGGCTTGTCCAGGTTCGGCCGGCGCCCCAGTGCCGCGAGCACGACCACGGGGAACTCCAGTCCCTTGGCGGCGTGGATCGTCATGAGGCGCACGGCCTTGAGGTCGCCCAACTCGATCGGCGCCTCGGGCTCGCGCGCGCCGGCCTCCTCCTCCTCGGCGGCGAAGCGCAGGAAGCCGCCGATGTCGCGCCCGCCGGCCTCCTCGTAGACGGCGGCCAGACGCTGCAGCTTGTGGATGTTGGCCATCCGCCGCTCACCCGCGGGCAGCGCGAGGACGTGCAGGTCGTAGCCGGTTGAGGCCACGGCGCGCTCGAGCAGCACGTCGAGGGCCAGCCGCGGTGCGAGGCGCCGCTCGGCGGCGAAGCGCAGCGCGAAGCGATCGAGGCGGGCGCGATCCTCGGCGTCCAGCGCCTCGCGCAGGCGGCGCAGCGTGCCCTGCGGGGCGGGAGCCGCGGAGGGTGCGGCGGGAGGCACGGCCGGCCCCGCCCCTCCCGCCCCGGGCTGCTCGCCACCAGCTCCGAACGCGCCATCGATCGTCCGCCACAGCCCCCACCCCAGCGCGTGCGCCGTGTCGGCCAGGTGGTGGAGGGTGTCGGCGCTGACGCCGACCAGTGGGGAGGCCAGGACGCCGTGGACGGCGACCTCCTCGTCGGGGTTGGCCAGCGCCTGCAGCCAGGCGCGCAGGTCCTGTACCTGCTGTTGGGACCAGTAGCCCCGGCCGCCCGAGGCGTAGGTGGGCAGACCGGTGTCCTCGAGCGCACGCTCCAGGACGCCCAGCGTCGCAGTCGCGCGCACGAGGACGACGATGTCCTGCGGGCGCGCGTCGCCGTCGTCCACCAGCGCGCGGATCCTGCGAGCCACGGCGATGGCCTCGGCGCGTTCGTCGGCGTCGACCGGGGGCAGGGTGTCGCCGAGGTCGACGTCGTCCCAGCCCTGCTCATCGGTGAGCAGCAGTTCCACCTCGGGCCCGTCGTGCACGGCGCCCGCATCGTCCCGGGCGGGCCGCGGGGCCACGAAGTCCTCGCCCAGCAGCGCGCCGAAGGCCGTGCCGACCACGTCGAGCAGCGCGGCGCGGCTGCGGAAGTTGCCCGACAGCGCCCGGACCGCGCCGCGGGCGGCCAGCGCTGTGCGCCGGGCGCGGAAGCCCGCGACGTCGGCGTGGCGGAAGCCGTAGATGGACTGGAACTCGTCGCCCACGACGAAGAGGTGCTCGGGGGCCACGAGGTCCAGCAGCTCGACCTGCAGCGGGTTGGTGTCCTGGAACTCGTCGACCATGACCCGCGCGTAGCGCTCCTGCACCGCCCGGCGCAGGCCGGGTCGATCGCGCAGGAGGTCGCGCGCGCGCAGCTCGAGGTCGGCGAAGTCCAGGCCGCCGTGGGCGTGCTTGGCGGCCTCGTAGGCGGCGGCGTAGCGGGCGAGCAGATCGGCCAGCAGCGCTAGGTCGGCGGCGCCGCGGTGCTCGACCAGCGCCGCCCGGTAGGCGGCGAGCTGCGTGACGTAGCCGACCGTGCCCTCGCCCCGCAGCGCGGCGGTATTGCCGGGCCTGACCTCGGCGTCGCCCAGGCGGCCCACGGTGGCCAGGCCGGCGGTCAGGTCGCCGGCGCAGCCCTCGATCGCGCCCAGCGTCCGGCGTACGTGGTCGCCGGGCGCACCGACCGCCCCCAGCTCACACAGCGCGCGGTCGCACGCTCCGCGCAGCGCCGCCGGGTCGGGAGCGGGCACCGGGGCGGGCACCGGGATGGCCGGGCGCACCTCGCCCGCGCTGCGCCGCTGGTCGTACAAGGCCTTGATCGCCCGGCCGAGGCGGTCGGGCGTCCAGGCCGCCGCAAGCTCCAGCGCGGCGCTCCCGGGCCCCTCCTCCCCCAGCCACGCGCCCAGCGCCGACACCCAGGCCTGCTCGCGCAGCGCCCGCGCGGCCGGATCAGCGAGCACGGTGAAGCCGGGATCCAGGCCCGCGGCCACCGGCGCTGAGCGCAGCAGCGAGGCGCAGAACCCGTGGATGGTCGAGATCGACGCGGCTTCGGTCTCGCGGGCGGCCTCGCGTGCGTCGAGGGCGACCAGGGCGCGGCGCACGCGTTCGCGCAGCTCACCCGCCGCCTTGTCGGTGAACGTGATGGCCAGGATGCGCCCCGGCTCGATGGCGTCCTCGCGCACCATGGCCACGAAGCGCTCCACCAGCACGCTGGTCTTGCCGCTGCCCGCGGTGGCCTCCAGCAGCAGCGGACCCTCGCGGCGCTCCACGGCCACGCGCTGCTCCGGCGTGAGAATCATGCCGCCTCCGCCCGGCAGATCGAGGGGTGGGCGCAGCCGCCCTTGAACGCGCAGGTGGCCGGGCGGGCGGCCAGGGTGCCCCGTCGCACCTCGTCGACAGCACGGCGGGCCACCGCGACCACGTCGTCCAGCAGCGTTCGAAAGGTCTCCTCGTCCACGACGTCGCCGTTGACGGTGCGAAGGTCGGGGTCGGCGCCGCGCACGACCGCGCCGCGGGGCCGGACCTCCTTGTCGCGGTAGGCCTGGTAGAGGCCGCCGACGGGCACGAGCCCCAGGAGCTGCTCGGCGGCACGCAGGTACAGCGTGACCTGCAGCGCCTGGCGCTCCAGCCACCTGGTGCCCGGGGCGGGCCGGGTGCCCTTGTAGTCGTAGACCAGCGCCCGACCGCCGGCATCGACGTCCACACGATCGATCTGGCCGTAGACGCGCAGGCCCTCCCCGAGGTCCAGGGCGCCCAGCTCGTCGCCGTCGCGGCCGAAGCCCACCTCGAGGTGGGTGGGCGCGAAGGCGCTGCCGGCCTGCACCGTGTGGGCGAGCACGCGGTCCAGGTCGGCCTCCAGGCGGCGCAGCAGGGTGCGCAGGCGCTGGGCGTCGGCCGCGAACGGGTAGGCGTCGGCGTGCTGTGCCAGCGCGCGGGCCAGCGCGGCGCGGGCGGCGGGCAGGTCGTCGGGACCCAGCACCCGGGGTGGGCGGGACTGGATTGCCCGCATGACCTCCTCGAGCAGCCGGTGGGCCAGCGAGCCGCGCATCATGGCCTCGGGGTCGGGCTCGGTGGTGGCGGGGCGCAGCCAGCGCTCGACGAACCAGCGCACTCCGCAGCCCGCCAGCGTCTCCAGCGCCGTGCCCGACCAGCCCTCGCGCTCACGCACCGCGGCCAGCACGGAGGGATCGCGCAGGGGGCCCAGCGGGAGCGGGCGCCGGCGCGGGCCCCGCGCCGCGGCGCTGCGCGCGGCCTCGCCGGCCGTGGGCTCACGGCCCGGCGGCCAGGCCACCGCGCCGAGGGCACGGCGGCGGGTGTCGGCCTCGAGCGAGGCGTCGAAGAGGTCGCAGACGTCGTCCACGAAATAGGAGCGCACGGCTGGGTCACCGTCGTCGCTGCCGGTGTGCCAGGCCAGCACGAGGCGCTCTTCGGGCCGAGAGGCCAGCGCGTAGAAGAGGTAGCGCTCGGCGCCCAGGCCCTCGTCGCCGCGGCGCGGCAGCGCCAGCCCGGTGTGCCGGGCCAGCTCGCGGCGAGCCTCGTCGGACAGGAACGGCTCGGGTCGCGGCGCGGGAGGGAAGGCACCCTCCTGCAGCCCGAAGGCCACCAGCACGCGAACACGCCGGGCCCGCACCGCGAGGGGGTCGCTCACCGCCACCACGCCGGGTGACGCCGGCGGCGCGACGTCGACCTCGAGCCTCTCGAGCGCGCCGATGACGTCGGCGACGCTGGGTGCGAGCGAGAGGTCGATCCGCGCCAGCTCGGCCAACTCGTCCAGCGCACGGCGCACCGCGGCCAGCGCGCGAGCGTCGACCAGCTCGGGTGCGGTGAGCACCGGCGCCTCCCCTCGGCGGTCAGCCGCGAGCAGCGCGGTGGCGCGGGCGGCGACCTCAGCGAGGAGGGCATCGGCGTGGGAGGCCGCCCCGCGCAGGCGGTCGAGCTCCCAGAGGGTCGCTCCACCGTCGGCCTCCCAGGCCTCGCGGGCCGCGGTGGCGCTGGGCAGGTGATCCTGGCGGATGCGGCGCTCCAGGCGGTCGGTGGCCCAGGGCGGCGCGAGGCGGCCGGGCGTGCGCAGCCAGGCCAGCAGGTCGTCGGCCGGGCCGTCGGCCAGCGCCGCGCGCAGGAGGCCGAGCAGGCCGCGCCCCAGCGCCGTGCGCTCGAGGGCCACGCGGTGCTCGCAGGCCACCGCGATGCCCAGCGCGCCGAAGACCCGGCTGAGCAGCGACACAGCCCGGACCGGGCTGCGGCACACCACGGCGATCTGGTCTGCGGGCACGCCTTCGTCCAGCCGCGCCCGGACCTCTGCGGCCACCAGCTCCAGCTCCGCCCGCTCGCCACCGCCCTCCAGCAGAGCCACCGCGTCCCCGGGTGCGGCGGGGGGCACCGCGGGCTCGAACAGCCCGCGCTCCAGGTGGTGCAGCGCCGCGCGGGCGCCCGGCGCGTAGTGCTCCGCACGCGCCTCCAGGCGGGTCACCTCGGCAGCCTCGGGCTCCAGGGTGGCAAAGGTGGTGGCCCGCCCGGTGAACGCGGTGCGACCGGCCTCGTAGGGCAGCGAGGCGCAGACCTGGGTGACGCGGCCCAATGCGACGAGGGCGTCGCACTGCTGGGGCGTGAGGTCGTCGAAGCCGTAGACGAACACCGGCGTGGCGCCCCAGGCCGCCGGCGTGGCCACCAGCGCGTCGAGAGCCGCCGCGTCGCGCACCTCGCGGTCCGTGCGTCCCAGCCGCTCGATCGCGCGCCGCCAGCCGGCGTACAGGGCCGCCAGCTCCCTCCCGTAGGCGCCGTCGCGGCCCGTGGCAGCGCTCCAGTCGGCCAGTGCCCGCGTGAAGCGTTGCGGCGTGACCCGCGCGGCCTCCAGCTCCGCGCACAGGTCGCACAGCGCGAGGGCGAAACCGGGGGTCGACGCCGAGGAGCCCAGCGCGGCCAGCGGCGTGGCGGCGACCACACTGCGCGCGACGCGCTCGCGGGCCACCGGCCCCAGCACCGGCGTACGCAGGCCAGTCCGCGAAGCAACCTCCTCCAGCAGCCCGCGGAAGGTCAGGACTCGGACGCCGAAGACGAATCCGTCCTCGGCCAGCTCGACACGGAAGCGCTCGACGTCCGCCGCGGTGGGCACCACGAGCAGCGGGCCGCGAGCGTGCGCGTCGCGCGCGCCGCCCAGTACGGCGCGCGCCTTCTCGGCGTTGGCGGGACCGGTCACCAGGCGCAGGGACATCGCCGAAGGGTCGCGCACGGCCCCGACGGCCTGACGCGCGCGGTCTGACGCGCGCGCCTGGCCGGCTTTGCCTATGCGTCGGGTCAGGCGGTGACGGCCTGGCGCTCAGCGGCCTGGAGCACGCCGCTGCGGTTCTTGTGACGCTGCTCGTACTCGCGCACTTCGCGCGCCTGGGCATCGTCACCGTCGCTCAGGCGCTTGGTGATCTCATCGGCGTTCATCTCGTCGTAGCCGGTCCACGGCTCGTCACCGCGCAGCGAGGAGACCCGGCCGGTGACCGTGGCGCGGTCCTGGTTGCGCCGCTCGTAGCCATCGATCTTGGCCAGCTCCACCTGAGGCAGATCGCTGAGGCGCTCGTTGATCTGCTCGACGGTCAGCGAGTCATAGCCGGCGATGGCCAGATCGTCTGCGGAGGCCACCGCGCCACGGACCTCACCCTCGGCCTGGGCCACACCTGGTACGCGACGGGCCTGGCGGGCTGTGCCCTTGGCACGCTGGCCGGCGCGCTTGGTGCCCTTGCGCGCGCTGCGTCCGGCCTCGCGGACCAGCTGGCCCGCGCCGGTCTCCTCGGGGTCGTAGACGTCCCTGCCGTGCACCTCGCTGTCGACCACCGCGTCGGTCAGCTCCGGCAGCAGCCCACGCACCGTGTCGAGCATCTTCTGCTCCTGGTCACGCAGTTGAGCGGCCAGACGCGCCGTCTTCTTGTCGTCCAGGCGCTGGGCCAGGCGCTCGAGCGCCTCGTAGGTGGCGATCTCCAGCGCCTCGGCGGCGCAGCTGTCCTTGGCGTTCTTGAGGACCTTCTCCTCGGCGCTGCGCCCACGCACCAGCGACAACGGGGTGCGCCCGATGGCCAACGCCTGCCCGGCCACGTTCTGCGCAAGGCCCAGCCCGGTCTTGACCAGGCTCCGCCCCGCGCCCAACTCGTCCAGGCGCTCGCGCAGACGCCGTGCCTGCTCTTGGGTCTGATCATGATGGCTCTCCAGCGCGCTGCGATAGCGCCCCGAGGGGGTGACCAGAATCTGGGCCTGTAGCTCGCGGGTCAGTCCCTGCTCGAGCGCGTGGGCCTCGGTGAGGTACTGGATCAACTTGTTGGTCGCGGTATCCATAATGCGGAGCTCCTTGACGTGAAAACGGGCGGCCAAACGACCGCCCGGTACTCTCGCGCTACCCCGGTCACCTCCACCTCACGCGTCCGTTCACGTACGCGACCCAATCGCTAGCCCGAGCTGTCGGGCTCGCCCTCGGTGGGGATGCCCGGCATCGCATCCTCGCCGCGAGGAGTTTCGCCCTCGCCGTCCGCGTCGTCCTCGTCGCCGCCCAGAGGGGGCGACTCCCAGCCCTCCTGGGCCAACCCCGACGGGATCTCCTCGTCGTCCTGGTCACCGCTGGGCTTGTCGTCGTGCTCGTGCATTTCCGGGTCCTACCCGGGGGTCGCGCGGTCTGCGCGTGGGGCGAGGGCACAGCCCCGCGCGCGCCGTGCAACGATTGACAGCATGTCAACCGCCGACTACGTCATCGTGGGCGCGGGGTCAGCCGGCTGCGTGCTGGCCAACCGCCTGAGCGCCGACCCCTCCGTGCGTGTGCACCTCATCGAGGCGGGCGGCCGGGACCGCAGCCCGAACATCAAGATCCCCGCCGCGTTCGCCAACCAGTTCCACACCAAGCTGGACTGGGACTACGCGACCGAGCCCGAGCCCCACGTGGACGGTCGCGAGATGTACATCCCGCGCGGCAAGAGCCTGGGCGGCTCGAGCTCCATGAACGCGATGCTCTACGTCCGCGGCCGGCCGATCGACTACGACCAGTGGCGCGACAGCGGCGCCCAGGGCTGGGGCTGGGACGACGTTCTGCCCTACTTCCTGCGCTCGGAGGACAACTGCCGCGGCGCCTCGGAGCTCCACTCGACCGGCGGTGAGATGGTGGTCAGCGAACAGCGCTCGCCGCGAAGGCTGAACCGACGCCTGCTGGAGGCCTGCGAGGCGGCGGGCATCCCCCGCACGGCCGACTACAACGGCCCCGAGCAGGACGGCGCCTCGATGTTCCAGGTCAACCAACGCGGCGGCCGGCGCTGGAGCGCCGCCGACGCCTTCCTGCGCGCCGTCCTGGACCGCCCCAACCTCGAGGTCAGCGTCATGACCCACGTCCTCGGCGTGGAGCTCGAGGGTGAGCGCGCCGTCGGTGTGCGCCTACGCGACCGCCGCGGGCGCGAGCAGGTGGTCGGCGTGCAGCGGGAGGTCGTCCTGTCCGCCGGCGCCATCGGCTCCCCCCAGCTCCTGCTGCTGTCGGGCGTGGGCGCTCCCGACGAGCTGCGCGAGGCAGGCGTGCAGCCGCGCCACGAGCTCGCGGGCGTCGGGCGCAACCTTCAGGACCACCCCTTCGTGACGCTGATCTGGGAGATCACCGAGGGCGGGACGCTGCGCGGCGCCAACAGCCCGCGCAACATGGCCGAGTGGGTCGCGCGGCGCACCGGCCCGCTCTCCTCCACGGTCGCCGAGGCAGTGGCCTTCGTGCGCACCCGGCCCGGGCTCCCGGCCCCCGACATCCAGTTCCACATGGGTGCCGCCTACTACGAGGACCACGGCGCCGAGGAGTACGACGGCGACTGCGCCGTCATCGCCCCCGTGCTGGTGAGCCCCAGGGCCCGCGGGCGGGTGTGGCTGCGCTCCGCCGACCCTGCGGCCAAGGCGCGGATCCTCACCAACGCGCTTTCCGAGCCCGAGGACGTCGCCTCCCTGTTGGCGGGCATGGAGCTCGCGCGCGAGATCGCCGCTCAGGGTCCGCTGGCCGAGGTCGTCAAGTCCGAGCTCAAGCCCGGCCCCGGCGTCAGCGACCGCGAGGACCTGGAGGCCGACCTGCGCCGGCGCCTCATGCTCATCTACCACCCCGTGGGCACGTGTCGCATGGGCACCGGAGCCGACGCCGTCGTCGACGCCGACCTACGCGTCCACGGCCTCGAGGGGCTGCGCGTGGTCGACGCCTCGATCATGCCGGTCATTCCCGGCGGCAACACCCACGCCCCGACCGTGATGGTGGCCGAGAAGGCCGCGGACCACATCCTGGGCACGGTTGGCGCGGCCGCCGTGTAGCGGCAGCGCATGAGGCGCACGTCGCGGCCGAGCTCGATCAGGTGTCGCAGCGCTCCGCGCGTTGAGGGAGCTCGGTGCGCGAGCTCAGGCGGCCCGGGGGGAGGACTCGGCGGCCTTGGCGGCTGCTCTCGTGGTCTCCGTCTCCGCCTCGTCCTGCGCGGGCTGCCGGTCACCCTCGCGGGCCCACGGCTCGTCGAACTCCACGCGCCACTTGCCCTCCTCGTTCTGCTGGAGGGCCAGGCGCGCGCGAAACGAGCGACCCGAGCGGCCCTTGAAGCCGGTGACCGGCTTCTCGGTGCGCCCGGTGCGGATGAGCTCCTTGGCCGCTGCCGCGGGAAGCTGCTTGCCCGCCTTGGACTTCCAGATCACGAAGCCGCAGCCGGGGTCCTCGCGCCCCCAGCAGGAGTAGCCCTTGCGGTTCTCCATGATGTCGTGCCCGCACACCGGGCACGGCCCGAGGTTGGCGCGCGGGATGCGCACGTCCTTGAGCTTTGCGTCCAGCTCGGTGACCGTCGCGCCGGCGAACTTCGCGATGTCGGCCATGAACCGCTCGCGCGAGTCCTCGCCGCGCTCGATCTCCCCCAGGCGCTTCTCCCAGTCTCCGGTCAGGTCCGGGGAGGTCAGCGCGTGCTCGGCCAGCAGGCGGATGACGTTGCGCCCCTTCTCGGTGACCACCAGAGAGCGCCCGTCACGCTCCACGTAGCCGACGGCGATCAGGCGCTCGATGATCGCTGCGCGCGTGGCCGGCGTGCCGATGCCCGAGTCCTTCATGGCCTCGCGCAGCTCGTCGTCGTCGACCAGCTTGCCCGCGGTCTCCATCGCCCCCAGCAGCGAGGCGTCGGAGTAGCGCCGCGGCGGCTTGGTCTCCTTCTCCTGGGAGCCCACCTCGCGGGTGTCCACGTCCTCGCCCTGGTCGAGCTTGGGGAGCTGCTGGTCGGCGCCGGCGTCCTCGTCATCGTCGCTGCGCTCGCCCTCGGTCAGCTCGCCGTACACCCCGCGCCAGCCGGGGACGAGCAGCACCTTCCCGCGCGTGCGGAAGATGTGCTGCGCCACAGTGGTCTCGATGCGCGTGTTCTCGAACTCGGCGTCGGGGTGGAAGACGGCCAGGAAGCGCCGGGCGACCAGGTCGTAGATGCGCCGGTCGTCGTCGCTGAGCTTGTCGATCGTCTGCGGGCCGTTGACCGGGATGATCGCGTGGTGGTCGGTGACCTTCTCGTCGGCCACCACGCGCCCCAGGGGCAGGACGTCCAGGCCGGTGACGTAGGCCGCTCCCTTCGCGTACTCGCGGTGGGCGCCCACGTGCTGCGCGGTCGGCTTGAGCTCTGAGATCATGTCGGTGGACAGGTAGCGTGAGCTCGTGCGCGGATAGGTCAGGACCTTGTGCTCCTCGTAGCAGCGCTGGGCGGCGGCCAGCGTGCGCCGCGCCGAGAAGCCGAAGCGGGTGTTGGCGTCGCGCTGCAGCGAGGTCAGGTCGTAGAGCATCGGCGCGCGCTCCTTGCGCCGCTTCTTGTCGAGCTTGGTGATCTCGCCGCGCTGCCCGCGGACGGCGTCGACGATGGCCTGGGCCTCGTCGGCCGTCTTCAGCCGCGGCTGCGCGCCGGCGTGGTAGCGCCCGGCGTAGACGCGCTCCCCGGAGGCCGCGAACGTCGCGTCCACGAGCCAGTAGGGCTCGGGGACGAAGGCGCGGATCTCCTCCTCGCGGCGGGCGAGGATGGCCAGCGTCGGGGTCTGCACGCGCCCAAGCGAGACCGCACCGTCAAAGCTCGAGCGCAGGCGGATGGTGGCCGCGCGCGTGGCGTTCATCCCCACGATCCAGTCGGCCTCGCTGCGCGAGCGTGCGGCGGCCTCAAGCGCGGCGAGGTCGGCGCCGGGGCGCAGGCTCGAGAACGCGTCCTCCATGGCCTTCTTGGTCATGGACGACAGCCACAGGCGCTGGACCGGCTTGTCGCCCTTGGCCTTCTCGTAGAGGTAGGCGAAGATCAGCTCGCCCTCGCGGCCGGCGTCGCAGGCGTTGACCACGTTGTCGACGTCGTCGCGACGAAGCTGCTTGGTGACCACGCCCATCTGCTTCTTGGAGCGTTCGTCGCGGACCACCAGCTTGAACCGGTCGGGAACGATGGGCAGGTCGGCCATCTTCCACTTCTTGTAACGATCGTCGTACTCGTCGGGCTCGGCGAGCTGCACGAGGTGGCCCACCGCCCAGGTCAGGACGTGCTCGGGCCCCTCGAGGTACCCCTCGCTCTTCTTGAACGGCCCGGGAAGCACCCGCGCGACGTCACGCCCCACGGACGGCTTCTCGGCGATGACCAGTGTCTTCCCCATCGGCCGGGGCAGGGTAGCGGTCAGTTCCACAAGACGGGCATCGCCTGCGGTCTTTCGTCACAGAGCGTCGGGTCGCAGGGCCCGCCGGCTGTGTGCCGCGGTCGATGCCGGCGGCTCCGCCCGGGCGTTGGCAACGCCTGCAGCGGCGCTTGCGATGGCCCCGCCCGCCGGCGGCGCAGCGGACAGCGCGGTCCACGTGGCGCCGTCGGTCTCGCCCGTCCCCGGGAGACCGAGGCTGCGCTGGAAGGCAAGCAGGGAACGTTCGGTGGCCGGACCAAAGCGGCCCGGCGCTCCGACGCCGGCCCCGCCGTGCTCGCGGAGCAGTTCCTGCAGACGCTCGACCCACGGCGCCTGGCACGGCCCGCCGGACCCCTCGGCCAGCCGCGGCGCCCCCCGTAGGGCGCCAGGATCGGGGCGGCGGTCCCATACGCCGGCGCGGTAGCGGATGTGCCACCACTCCCCGGGGGCGTCGGACCACGCCTTGGCCCAGCCCAACCGCCGCCCGTGGTCATCCAGCCAGGCGCGCATACGACGCGTGTCGAGGTCGATCGCCACCCCCGCGCCGTGATTGGACCGCCCGGGCGTCGCAGCGTGGTTGCCCCGCCCCTCGCCAAACAGCTCGAACAGCCGTCGCTGACGAGCAAGGTCGCGGTAGGCGCTGCCGGGCTTGTCGACGCCGTGCAACGCCAGCCCGTCCGCGTCGGCGCACAGGCGCAGCGTGTTCCAGGCGGCCGCGGGTTCCTGCGCCAGGCTGTGGTCGTCGCGGTCGGGGTGCCAGACCCCGGCGAGCTGCCCGGCGGGGACGCGCCCGTTGGGCGCGGCGAATGCGGCGGCCGGCAACGCAGCGAGCACCAGGAGCGAGGTGATCAGCAGCGCGCGCAGGGCAGCGGAAGGGCGTGACGTCGCAGAAGGAGGCGGAGGTTCGCTCAACTCGCGCTGCGTCGTGCGCGCAGGGCGTAGAGCAGTCCGGAGGCCACGAACAGGACG
>JBBJOB010000231.1:0-3523 GCA_037721455.1 Solirubrobacteraceae bacterium
GCGGGTTCCGGCGACCGGGTGTGACGTCGCCGGAGGTCGCCGGTTCCGGCGACCGAAGGCGAAACCTTAGTTCCCCCCCTCGGTCGTCCCCTGATCGCGATCGCCGCCTGACTGGCGCTCGGCCTCCCTGCGCCCCGGGTGGTCCGGAGGGAGATCGTGGGGGCTGATCTCGTCGTGGGCCTCGGGCGTGTCGCCCATCGGCGTCTCGTCGTCGGACGTCACGGGGCCCAACGGCTCCTTGCTCTCGCTGTCGGCGCCCCGCTTCTCGTCGCGCTCGCGCTGTTCCTCTTCGCTCATGCTCGGCGCTTACCCTGCGCCGTCCGCACGCAACCACCCCTCAGAGGTTGACCGGCTGCCTCGCATCTGTCACGATCTCAGTCCAATCGACTAAGGAATCATGCAGCCTGACCGCTCCACCATCAAGTCCCAGGAGGCACTGCGCGCGGCTATCGACCACGCCGCCGCGGCCCGCCACAGCCAGGTCACGCCCGAGCATCTGCTGCAGGCGCTGCTCAACCAGGCCGACGGGATGACGCCCGGCGTGCTGGCAAAGGTCGGGGCCGATGTCGGGGCGCTGCGCACGAGCCTCGCCGCCGCGCTCGACGGCCTGCCCACGCTCGACCAGCCCGCCGAGCCCACCACGGCGCCCGAGCTGCTGGGAGTACTGCGCGCCGCCGAGCAGGAGATGCGCGACCTGCGCGACGACTACGTCTCCGCCGAGCATCTGCTGCTGGCGCTCGCGGGCGACGGGAGGAGAACGCCAGGGGGCCCGGCTCAGGGGGCCACGTCGACGCCCTCCGCCACCCCTTCCAAGGCCGGCGACGTCCTGCGCGCCGCGGGTGCCAGCAAGGAGCGTCTGGCCCAGGCCATCGCGGAGGTCCGCGGCTCCCACCGCGTCACCGACCAGAACCCCGAGGAGAAGATCCAGGCGCTCGAGCGCTTCGGCGTCGACCTGACCGATCGGGCCCGGGCCGGCGAGCTGGACCCGGTCATCGGCCGCGACGAGGAGATCCGCCGCGTCGTCCAGGTCCTCTCGCGGCGCACGAAGAACAACCCCGTGCTCATCGGCGAGCCCGGCGTGGGCAAGACCGCCATAGCCGAGGGCCTGGCCCAGCGGATCGTGGACGGCGACGTCCCCGACTCGCTGCGTGACCGACGCGTGGTCTCGCTGGACATCGGCGCGATGCTGGCGGGCTCCAAGTACCGCGGTGAGTTCGAGGAGCGCCTCAAGGCGGTGCTCCAGGAGATCAAGGAGGCCCGCGGCCAGGTCGTCCTGTTCATGGACGAGCTGCACACCGTCGTCGGCGCCGGCGCCGCCGAGGGCGCCGTCGACGCCGCCAACCTGCTCAAGCCCATGCTGGCCCGCGGGGAGTTGCGCGCCGTCGGCGCGACGACGCTTGACGAGTACCGCAAGCACGTCGAGAAGGACGCCGCCCTGGAGCGACGCTTCCAGCCCGTGCCCGTCGGCGAGCCGTCGGTCGGCGACACCGTGGCCATCCTGCGCGGACTCAAGGAGCGCTACGAGGTCCACCACGGCGTGCGCATCCGCGACGACGCGCTGCTGTCGGCGGCGAGCCTGAGCCACCGCTACATCGCCGACCGCTTCCTGCCCGACAAGGCCATCGACCTTGTCGACGAGGCCGCCTCGCGCCTGCGCATCGAGATCGACTCGCTGCCCACGGAGATCGACGAGGTGGAGCGGCGCATCGTGCAGCTCCAGGTGGAGCAGACCTCGCTGGCCGGGGAGACCTCGCAGAGCGGCGCAGACCGCCGCACCGCGCTGGAGCGCGAGCTGGCCGAGCTTCGCGAGCAGTCCTCGGGCATGAAGGCGGTGTGGCAGGCCGAGAAGGACGCCATCTCCGCGGTGCGAGAGCTCAAGGAGGGCCTCGAGCAGGCCCACCGCGAGGTGGAGATCGCGCAGCGCGCGGCCGACCTCCAGCGCGCCGCCGAGCTGCGCTACGGGCGCATCCCCGAGCTCGAGCGCGATCTGGCCGCAGCGGAGGAGCGCTCAGCGAGCGCCGAGTCGACCTACCTCAAGGAGGAGGTCGACGCCCAGGACGTCGCCGAGATCGTGGCCCGCTGGACGGGCATCCCGGTGGCGCGCCTGGTCGAGGGCGAGGTCGAGAAGCTGCTGGCCATGGAGGAGCGCCTGCACCGTCGCGTCGTCGGCCAGGACGAGGCCGTCGAGGCCGTCTCCGACGCGCTGCGCCGCTCGCGCGCGGGCCTCAGCGACCCCGACCGCCCCATCGGCACCTTCCTCTTCCTCGGCCCGACCGGCGTGGGTAAGACCGAGCTGGCCCGCGCGCTGGCCGAGTTCATGTTCGACACCCAGGACGCGATGGTGCGCCTGGACATGTCGGAGTACATGGAGAAGCACAGCGTGTCGCGCCTGTTGGGCGCGCCCCCCGGCTACGTCGGCTACGAGGAGGGCGGCCAGCTCACCGAGGCCGTCCGCCGCCGGCCCTACTCCGTGGTGCTGCTCGACGAGATCGAGAAGGCCCACCCCGACGTGTTCAACACGCTCCTGGCGCTCATGGACGACGGCCGGCTGACCGACGGCCAGGGCCGCACGGTCGACTTCAAGAACGCCGTGCTGATCATGACCTCCAACCTACGGGTGGGCGGGCTGTCTCCCCGTGAGGGCGTCGAGGCGCACTTCCGCCCCGAGTTCATCAACCGCCTGGACGACATCGTCGAGTTCGATGCGCTGGACCGCTCCCAGATCGGCGAGATCGTCGCGCTGCAGACTGCGCTGGTCATCGACCGCGTGCGCGGGCGCGGGATCGACATGTCGCTCACCGACGCCGCGCGCACCCGCCTGGGCGACCTGGGCTACGACCCGATCTACGGCGCCCGCCCGCTCAAGCGCGTCATCCAGAAGCAGCTCGTCGACCGCCTGGCCCGTGCCGTCCTGGCCGGGGATCTGCGCGACGGCGAAACCGTCGCCGTGGACGTCGACCCCGACGGCGAGCTGGTGCTTGCGCCGGCGGGCGCCGACGCCGCGGCGGCGGCGTAGGAGCCAAAGGCCGAGCCCAGATCTCCCACGATGACCGCCTGGGCGCCCGCAGCGACCTCCTCCAGCTCGGCGAAGTCTTCCTTGACCGACTCGTTCATGACGAGCGCCACGCGGCGCCGGTCGGCCCCCAGGCAGTGCCGGACGGCCAGCGCGGCCGGGGTCACGACATCGCCGGCCCCGACGTCGAAGCCGAGCCGCTCCAGGTGCTCGACGATCATCCGTCGTGGCCGCGACGTGGTGTTGGTGACCAGGCGCAGGGCAAGTCCCGCCTCGCGGAGCTCGCGCACGGGGTGGATCGAGGCTCAGCGCGCTGGCACGCGCACGACGAGCACCGCGGCGTCGTCGCGCTGGGTGGCGCTGCCCACGGCCGCGCCTTGGTCGATCGCGGCGGCCAGCGCCTCGGCGCTGTCCCCGTCCGCGTCGCCCAGCAGCGCGGCCAGGCCGTCCTCGCCCAATCGCCCCTCGCGGGTTCTGGCCTCGGTGACGCCGTCGGTGTAGAGCACTAGG
>JBBJOB010000232.1:0-3506 GCA_037721455.1 Solirubrobacteraceae bacterium
ATCCCCTCCAGCTCGCTCATCCTCTTCTACTTCCCCGCCCGCCTCGCGCACGCCCGTGAGCGCCGGGCGCTGCGCCGCCTCACCGCCCAGGCCCGCGAGGACCCCGAGCTCGAGCGCTTCCTGGCCGAGCGGGCGCTGATGGGGATGAGCTACCGCCGCCTGGACAGCATGGGGGGACACCCGTGGCGAGGGCACACCGACGACGCCCGCCTGGCCGCCGCCGAGCGCGAGGAGATCGGCGTGAGCGACGAGACGAACCACTAGATGGCCCGCGCGTTCGCGAAGGCGGTCGTGCGCGCGCGGTGGTTCGTGGTGGTCGCCTGGATCGCGCTGACCGTCGTCCTCACGCTCACGCTGCCGACCATCCAGGAGGCCCAGACCGGCGGGCTGGGCGACCTCGTCCCCACCGACTCGGCCGCGATCGACGCGGAGCTCCGCTCCGCCGAGCTGTTCGCCTTCCCCTTCATCAGCCGCACGCTGGTGGTGGAGCGCGACCCGGCGGGGATGAGCGGCGCGCGCGTCGGAACCCTCGTGCAGCGCACCGTGCAGCTCATCAACGGCGAGCTCGACGGGCTGGGCAACGCGGCCGGCGCCTACATCTACACCAACCACGTCGGCGACCGGCCGTTCGTGCGCGAGCGCGGCACCACGGCGGTCATGCCGATCATCTTCCCGCCCGACATCGGCCAGGCGGGAAGGACCGTGCGCGCCGAGCGGGTCGCCTATGACCACCTGCAGCCCGCGCCACCGGGCGCCTTCGTCGGCGTCACCGGGACCATCCCCGCCCGCGACGCACAGGGCGACATCATCATCGACAGCCTGCCGCTGTTCGAGCTGGCCACGCTGCTGTTCGTCGTCATCGCCGTGGGGATCTACACACGCTCGGTCGTCGCTCCCCTGGTCAACCTGGTCGTCGTGGCGGTGGCCTACCTGGTCTCCATCCGCCTCATCGCCACCGTCGGCCAGGCGGTGGGGGTCTCGGTGCCCTCGGAGGTGGAGCCGATCGTGGTGGCGCTGCTGTTCGGCATAGTCACCGACTACGTCCTGTTCTACATCTCGCGCTTCCGCCGCCGGCTGAGCGACCGGGTGGACGGCCACGAGGCAGCCCGCGACACCGTGGCCGAGCTCACCCCGGTCGTGCTGGCCTGTGGGCTCGCCGTGGCCGCGGGGACCGGCGCGCTGGTCGTCGCGGAGGTGGGCTTCCTGCAGGCCTTCGGGCCGGGCATGGCCATGACCGTCCTGATCGGCCTGGCGGTGGCGCTGACCTTAGTCCCTGCGCTGCTGGCCGCGCTGGGCCCGAGGTTGTTGTGGCCCTCCCGCCCCGGGGCCGAGCCCCCTCCTGGCGCGGTCTCCTCACGGGCACGCAGCGAGCGGCTGCTGCGGGTCGTCGTCCGCCGCCCCGCGGTGACGATCGTGCTGGCGCTGGCGGTCCTGGGCGGCATGTCGTCGGGCGTGGTGTGGCTGCAACTGGGCAACCCGGTCATCCAGGGCCTGCCGCCCGACGCGGGCCCGCGCGTGGCCTACGAGCAGGTCAGCGAGGGCTTCGCTCCGGGGGTCGTCTCCCCCACCGACATCGTCGTCGAGGGTCCCGGCGTCGGGTCGCAGGACCAGGCGCTGGCGCAGCTGGGCGGGGTGCTGGCCAACCAGGCCGGCGTGGCGGCGGTGATTGGCCCGGGCCTCAACCCCACCGGCGAGAGCTTCGGGGTGCTCACCTCGCTCACCGGGGACGCCGCGCGCTTCGTCGTGGTCCTCGACGAGGATCCGCTGGGCAGCCAGGCCATTCGCCGCCTGGGCAACCTGGAGGAGCGATTGCCGGGGCTGCTGGACGCCGTGGGCCTCGAGGACGCCACGGCTGCGATCGCGGGCGACACCGCGCTGGTCGCCGAGACCGTGGAGGCGGCCGTCTCGGACATCGGACGGGTGCTGCCCGCGGTGCTCGGCGCGGTTGCCCTGGTGCTGATCGTGTTCCTGCGCGGGCTGGTCGCGCCGCTGTACCTCGTCGCGGTGGCGGCCATCTCCCCGCTGGCCGCGACCGGCCTGGCGGTCTACTTCTTCACCGGGATACTGGGCTACCCCGAGCTCAACTACTTCGTGCCGATCGCCGCGGGGGTGCTGCTCATCGCCCTGGGCTCGGACTACAACGTCTTCCTGGTCGGGCGGATCTGGGCGGAGGCCAGGCGACGACCGCTGAAGGAGGCCATCGTCATGGCCGGGGCCGGAGCGTCGCGGGCCATCTCCGCGGCGGGGATCGTCCTGGCCGCCTCCTTCGCGGCCACCGCGCTGGTGCCCATCCAGACCTTCCGCGAGCTGGCCTTCCTGATCAGCGTGGGCCTGCTCATCGACGCCTTCCTGGTGCGTTCGGTGCTCGTGCCCGCGGTCATCGCGCTGGTGGGATATCGCAGCGCCTGGCCCGGCAACAGCCTGCGCCGGGTGGGCCCGCGTGCGGGTCGGGCGGTCGGAGCGGGAGGACTGGTGACCGCCGCGCGCGCCCGCGTGCCGACTCCCGCCGCGAGCGCCGCCCCCCGCCCCGGGTGAGGCATCGGCTGTCGTCGCCGTATGGACACGCGGATCGAGCATCGATCATCTACCGTGGCGCGCCGCATGGCCGACGGCATCCAGGACAAGGTCCGGATCACCATCGCCCAGGCCTCCTCGGTCCTGGGCGACGTGGACGCGAACCTCGAGCGAGCGGGCGCCATGGTGCGCGAGGCCGCCGCCGAGGGCTCGGACCTCGTCGTCTTCCCCGAGCTCTTCCTCACGGGCTACGCGCTGGGCCAGGTGGTCGAGGATCCCTCGCGCTCGGCGCGCGACGCCGGCCTGCTCGCGCTGGGCCGCGCGGCTCCCGGCACCGACGTGGTGGTCGGCTTCGAGGAGGACGGCCTGGGCGTGCACACCTACAACGCCGCGGGTTACTACGACAGCGACGGGCTGCGCCACGTGCACCGCAAGCTCTTCCTGCCCACCTACGACATCTTCGAGGAGCGCAAGTTCTTCTCCCCGGGCCAGTCGCTGCGCGCCTACGAGACGCGCTGGGGCCGGATGGCCACGCTGATCTGCAACGACGCCTGGCAGCCCCACCTGGTCTTCCTCGCCGTGCAGGACGGCGCGCGCGTGCTCGTCGTGCCCACCAACTCCTCACAGAGCCGCTTTCCCGAGCGCTACGACTCCCAGACCTACTGGAAGGACATCACGAGCTTCACGGCGCGCATGTACCAGTGCTACGTGGTCTTCGTGAACCGCGTCGGCGAGGAGGCCGGCCTGCGCTTCTGGGGCGGCTCGCACATCGTGGACCCGTGGGGGCGGGTCGTCTGCGAGGCCCCCGAGCACGAGGAGGCCCTGGTGACCAGCGAGCTCGACCTCGGCCTGGTGCGCAAGCGCCGCCGCGAGGTCCCCCTCGTCCGCGAGGCGCGCCTGGGGCTCGTGGCCCGTGAGGCGGCGCGCCTGGCCGACGAGGGTGGGGACATCTAGAGGCTTTCGCCTGCGGTCCTCTCAAGTTCGGACCTCCG
>JBBJOB010000032.1:0-13072 GCA_037721455.1 Solirubrobacteraceae bacterium
CGTGCCGACCGCTCCTCGGTCGACGCCGAGGGTCGCGCGCTGCTGGACGCCGCGCTCATGCAGGTGCGTGCGGCCGATCGGCGCGTGGCGACCCTCGAGCGCCGGCTGGAGCGGGCCAGCGCGGGCACGCGGCGCCTGCGCGCGGAGCGTGACGCGGCACGGCGTGCTGCGAGGGCGCCGGTCAAGGCGAAGGTGGTCCGTGAGCGCGTCGTCGACGGCGCGGCCGTGGCCCGTGCCCGGCGCCGGGCCGACGCCGCCCGGGCCAAGGCCGACGAGGCCGTGCGCGATGCCCGTGAGCAGATGGCGGGCGCGCGAGCCGACGCGGTCGAGGCGCGCACGGCGGCCAAGCGGCTGGCGGCGCGGCTGGAGCGCTGCGAGGCGACCATCGGCACGCTGCGCGACGAGCGCCGCGAGCTCAAGGGCGAGGCGGACAGTCTGGCCGACCGGCTGGTGGCCGCTGAGCGCCTGCTCGCGGGCGCGCATGCGGAGGCGGAGCGGGCACGCGAGGAGGCCGCGGTCACGCCCGAGGTCGTGACCGTGCGCGAGGAGGCGCCGCAGGCCGCCGAGGTGCGCGCCGCCCAGGCCGATGCCGCCCGGGCGCGCCGGACCGCCCACGAGGCCGAGCTGCGCGCCGCCCGCGCCGAGCGCGAGCTGCGCGAGACGGTGGCCGCGGTGCGCGGTGAGGCGCGCAGGCTCACCCCCGCCGAGCTGGCCGAGCTGCGCGCCGACGGACCCTCGGGCCCCGCCGTCATGGCGCAAGCGCTGAAGGCCCTGTCGGCCGCCCGGGCCACCGCCAACCCGACGCGCACGCAGGCGGCCCTGCGCCGCGTCGCCCAGGCGGCCGTCACCTGGCAGGAGCGGATCTGACCGGTCCGCTCCTGCCGGGCCGGCCGGCGGCGGAGGGCGACCAGCCCGCCAGCGGCCTGGTGGCCTCCCAGCACAGTCGCGCCCGCAGTCGTCCGGCCGTCCGCCACGCGCAGCCCGCCGACGGCATCGGACGGTCGAGATAGCGTGACGGCGATGGAGGAGCGGTCGGTCCACACGCAGGAGCCCGACCGGGCACGTGCGCGCGAGATCGCCCACGAGGGCATGGTCCTGCGCGCACTCGTGGGGTCCACCGTGCACGGCCTGGCCAACCCGGGCACCGACGACCGCGACGAGATGGGCGTGTGCGTCGAGCCGCCCGAGCACGTCATCGGGCTGCGGCGCTTCGAGCACTACGTCTCGCGCACGCAGCCCGAGGGCGTCCCCTCAGGCCCCGGCGATCTCGACCTGACGGTCTACGGCCTGCGCAAGTTCGCCCGCCTGGCGGCCAAAGGGAGCCCGACGGTCCTGCTCCTGCTCTTCGTTGACGGCGAGCACCTTCTCCATCGCACGACGATCGGCCAGGAGCTCCAAGCGCTCGCGCCGGCGTTCCTGTCGCGGCGCACGGGTCGTGCCTTCCTGGGCTACCTCGACGCGCAGCGCCGCGGCCTGGTGGGCGAGCGCCCCGCCACCCGTACCCGCGAGCTGTCGTCGCAGCACGGTTACGACACCAAGTACGCGATGCACGCGCTACGCATCGGTGTCCAGGGCATCGAGCTGCTGGAGACCGGACGGATCACGCTTCCGGTGCCTGAACCTCATCGCGCCCGGCTGCGCGCCGTGCGCTCCGGTGCGGTGACTCTGACCGAGGTCGTCGCCGAGCTCGAGGAGACCGCCGGTCGTCTGCGGGAGCTGAGCGCGACCGCGAATCTCCCGCCGCAGGCCGACGCGGACCGCATCGACACGTTCCTGGTCGACGCGTACCGGCGCGCCTGGGCCCTCAGGCCGCGGTAGTCGGCGCAGCCGCGGCGGTCAGTCCACCAGCCGCCGCTGCATCGAGACCCCCGCCAGCCACCACATCGCCGCGCCGAAGACCAGCAGCGCGCCGACGTGGATGGCGTCGGCGCCCGGTTCGAAGCCGAAGGCCGCGTGGCGCACCAGCTCCACGCAGTGGTAGAGCGGGTTGGCCTGGGCGAGCACGCTGGCCAGCTCGGGCAGCGCGGTGATCGGGAAGAACGTGCCGGCCACCAGGAAGAGCGGCGTGAGCACGGCGCTGATCACGTAGTTGAAGTTGTCGATCGACTTCATCCGCGCGGCGATGGTGATGCCGAAGCAGGCCCAGCCGAAGCCGGCCGTGAAGGCGATGAACGGCACGAGCAGCATCCCCGCGCTGGGGTCCAGCCCGAAGGCGATGGCGACGAGCAGCGGCACGCACCCGTAGGTCCCCGCGCGCGCGGCGATCCACAGCGCCTCGGCGGTGATCAGCTCGCGCGCGTCGACGGGCGCGGCCAGGATCGCGTCGTAGGTGCGCTGGAACTTGTACTTGACGAAGGTGGAGAACATGGCCGGGAAGGCGCTGGAGAAGAGCACCGCCGTGGCCACCACGCCGGTGCCCACGAACTCGATGTACTCGAGCCCCGCGACCTCGGAGACCAGCGAGCCGAAGCCGAACCCGAAGGCCAGCAGGTAGATCGTCGGCTCGACCGTCGAGGAGAACGTGGTCGCGCGCCAGAAGGCCGAGAAGTTGACGATCTCGCGCACCAGCACCCCGGTCAGCGACGCGCGGTTCACTCGATCTCCTCCCCGGTCAGCAGAACGAACACGTCCTCCAGGTTGGCCGCCCGCCGCTCACCCTCGGGCAGGGCGCCGTCCAACCGCTCGGCGCCGAGGATCGACACGCTCGTCCCGGTGCGCCGCATGGCCCACCCGCGCGCGTGCGCGTCGGCCTCCACCTCGGCAAGCCGCGGTGGCGGGCCGTAGACCTCGACGGCCTCCCGGCCCGCGTGGTGGGCGACCAGTTCGCGTGGCGGCCCGGCGGCCACCGCGCGGCCCTCGGCCATGATCGTCACCGTGTCGGCCAGGCGTGCGGCCTCCTCGATGTAGTGCGTCGACATGAGCATCGAGACGCCCTGCGCGCGCAGCGCGCCGATCAGCGCCCACAGCTCCTGGCGGACCTGGGGATCGAGGCCGACCGTCGGCTCGTCGAGGAGCAGGAGCTGCGGGCGGTGCACGAGCGCGCGGGCGATGAGCAGCCGCCGACGCATGCCGCCCGACAGCTCGTCGACCTTCGCGGCGCGCCGGTCGGTGAGCTTGGCCAGTTGCAGGGCGCGCTCGATGGCCGGCTTGCGTTCCGCCCGTGGCACCCGGTAGAGGTAGGTGAAGACGAGCAGATTCTGCTCGACGGTCAGCGCCTCGTCGAGGTTGTCCCGCTGGGGAACGACCCCCATGAACGCCCGCGCGGCCTTCGAGTCGCCGGGCAGCGTGCGACCCAGGACCTCGATCTCGCCCTCGTCCGCGATGGCCTGCGCGGTGAGCAGGCGCATCGTGGTCGACTTCCCTGCGCCGTTGGGCCCCAGGAGGCCGACGCACGTCCCGGTCGGCACGTCGAGGTTCAGACCCGCCACCGCGGTGATCAGCCCGTAGCGCTTGACGGCGCCGCGCAGGCGGATGGCGGGGGCGGACGGCACGCCCGGAGGCTAGTGGCCCGTCGCACCCGTTTGGATGGCCGCCGATCACCACCTGAGGCCGTCGCCGGTAGAGAGCCGGCGTAGGCGGGCAGCCTGATTTCCCTCCGGGCCGGTCCACTGGTGCCGCCCCGGGTAGCGGAAGACCAACGCGCAGAGGATGATGGACCTTCACCACGCCCACCCGCCCGGATCGTGACCCGCCCGCCCACAACCGCTCCTGCTCCCCGGAGGCCCTCGCGGTCGCGCGATAGCTGGCCGAGCACGACACCCTCCGACCTCCGGGGCTCTTACAGGCTTCCCCCGAGCGCGCCCCCGCCGGTGCCGGAACGCGTCGGCCGCGTGAGGCCGACGATCACGCGGAACACGGCCTCCGGCGCGCGGATCGCGGGCTGGTCCGTGCTGCTGGTCGCGTTCTTGATCCTCTCGGGGCTCGTGGTGAGGACCGTTCCGGGCGTGACATGGTTGGCGGCAGGGGCCGTGGGAGGGCTGGTGGTGGGCCTTGTAGGCGCATCATGGGCCTGCCTGCGCGGCTGGTGGCGCGGATGATGGTCGCGATCCAGCCTCACGGATCGACCCACACGGCCGCCGGGGCGGAGCACCTGCCACGCCTGTCGCCGACGACGGTGCACGCGTCGATGAGCCACGCGAACGAGACGACGTGGCCCTCGTGGGAGTAGGGCTGGTCGGCGGGCAGGCGCAGGCGTGCCTCGCCGGAGGGCGATACCTGCGTGCTCTCCCGCCACACGAGGTTCTCGGCCACGATGCGCGCGAGGGCGTTCCCCGAGTCGCGGCCGCGGCTGCGCATGTCCCAGTGCACCCTGCAGGCGAGCGTGACCTCCACCACCGCGCCCTCGGGGGCGCCGCTCACGACCGCGCGCAGCTCGTCGCCGCGACGGGCCCGGCGGCTGTCGAGCCAGACCTCGAGCGACCTGTCGCGCCGTGGGTGGGCCTTGCGCCAGAGAACGAAGGCCACGCCGAAGAAGAGGGCGGCTCCCGCGGCGCCGGCGAGCCAGAGCCAGGCCGGATCGGGGCCGCCACGTTCGCCATCGCCATCCGGGGCGACCGCGCCGAACAGCAGGGCGGTGCAGCCGAGCATCAGGAAGAAGACGGTCCCGCCCAGGACCAGGAACGGCGCGATGCACCCGCCGGCGCGCATGTTCAGCTGACGCCGCTCGCTCTGGGGGCCCGGTGGCATGCCGGGCGGCAGATGCTCGAGGTGGCGCCGCGGGGCCATCGGCGTCATCGTGCCAGGTGCCGGCCGGGGCCCTGCCACGCAGACGGCGGCGGGCCTCGTGCCCCGCAGCGCCCGCGACCGATTCAATGTCGTGGATGACCGACTGGAGCCCCGGTGCCTACGAGCGCACCGCCACGCAGCTCGAGCCCGTGGCCGACGTCGCGGTCGACGCAGCGGACGTGCAGGCCGGCGACCGCGTCCTCGACGTAGCGTGTGGCACCGGCAACGCGCTGCTCGCCGCCGCCGCTCGCGGCGCCTGGGTCGCCGGCGTCGACCTCGCCCCGCGGCTGGCCGAGGTCGCTCGCGACCGGGCGGCGCGTGCCGGCGTCGAGGTGGACCTGCGCGTCGGCGACGCGACCGCCCTGCCCTTCGACGACCGCGTCTTCGACGCGGCGATCTCCGTCTTCGGCGTCATCTTCGCCGCGCCGGCGCGGGACGCCGCCAGCGAGCTGCTGCGCGTCGTGCGTACAGGCGGGCGGATCGTCGTCACCGCCTGGGTCCCTGAAGGCCCGATCTACGAGGCGGGCCAGCGCGCCCGTCGTGCCGTCGACGAGCTCAGCGGTTCGGCGGCCGAGCCACTGCGCAACCCCTCCTGGGGCGATCCCGACGAGCTCAGCACCCTCTTCGCTCCGGCGACCGTGGGGATCACCGAGCAGCACCTCGCGTTCACCGCCCCGAGTCCGACCGCCTGGGTCGACGACCAGCTCGACCACCACCCGCTGTGGATCGGCGTGGCGCAGACGCTCGGGGACCGCATGGCGGCGGTGCGCGAGGAGGTCGTCCAGATCATGATCGACGGCAACGAGGATCCCGGCGCCTTCCGCACGACGAGCCGCTACCGGGTCGTGCACGTCGACGTGCCGTGATCGCCGGCGCTACCGCCGGTCCGCCACCTAAGCTGCGCCGCGCCATGGCCGTCGCCCTCGACCGTCGCGACGTGCGCACCGGCCAGGTGCGCGGACGCTACTTTCGCGAGAACTTCGCCCAGGGCGGCTTCGACCTCGTCCAGGTCCTGCCCGAGCTGGTCACCAACGCCGATGCCGCGATCGCTGCGGCCGGGCGCGAACGCGGACGGATCGAGCTGGGCTTCGGTGCGCCCGACCCCGACTTCGTCGCCGACTGGCGGCGCAGGACGGCAACGGACGCGTCGCTCGCCTGCTCACCTCCAACGAGCTGGTCCGCCACGGCTACCAGGTCGCGCGCTACGTATCTGTCGAGCAGCGCGTCTTCGACACCAAGCACAGCTACTACGAGGCGTTGCGTGCGAGCCAGGCAGGCTGGCATGAGGGTGATCACGACCTCTGGCCGTGGACGGGGTACCTCCTGCGAATCCTCGAGGACGCCTACGGCGACTTCGAGCGTCTCGTGGCCGCGGGTAGGCAGCTCATCGGCGCCACCAAGGCCGAGCAGGCGCGCATCTACATCGTCGAGCAGGCCCCGCGCACCTTCCGCCTGGCGCAGATCGCCCACGCGCTGCCCGACATCAGCCAGGCGACGATCCGCAACGCGCTCGAGACCCTGAAGACGGAAGGGCTCGTCGAGGTGGGACGCGGGCGCAGTGCCGTGTGGCGCCGCCTCGACCCACCCGGTCAGGAGCAGTGATCAACTGGCACGAGATCACCCCCTCCGAGTTCGGGGAAGCCGGGATGGCGCCCCACCGTGACGCCTATCCGAGCGGGCTCAGGCCAGCGGCAGCGGCTGGCGGACCTCCGGGTCCGCCTTCAACTTCACGTCGGCCCACGCGCGGACCTCCCAGGCCAGGCCGCCCCACTCGGTGGTGATCGGCGGGCCCGCCTGGGGCGGCACGGCGAGGGTGAAGGGGAAGGTGTCGGCCTCGGCCAGCTCGCCCTCGCGGACCAGGATCGCGCTCGCGTAGACGACGTCCTCATGGTAGTCGCGGCTGTGCTCGCACAGGCGGATGGCCACCTGGAGAAGGCGGTGCTTGCCGCCCTCGGTAACGACCACGCGACCGCGCAGCTGGCCGCCGGGGGGCGCGGGACCGTCGAGCTCGAGGGCCAGCCTCACGGGTCCACCCAGACCGCGGCCGGCGCGGAAGGCTTGCCGCGCTTGTCGTCGACCGACGTGCGCGCGCTCACCAGCCACGCGAACGAGATGACCTCGCCCTCGTGGGAGTAGGGCTGGTCGTCGGGCAGGCCCAGACGGGCCTCCCCGGAGGGGGAGGCCTGCGTGGTCTGCTCCCAGGCCATCGCCTCGGCAACCATCCGGCTGGTCGAGGAACTGCCGTCGCCCCCACCGCTGCGCTGGCGCTGGTCCCAGTGCACGCGACAGGCCAGGGTCACCTCGATGCCGACTCGCGCGGGCGCGCCCGCGACCGTCACGCGCAGCTCCTCGCCGCGGCGCGCACGGTGGCGGTCGACCCGCACCTCGAGGGACTTGTCGCGCCGTGGATTGGCCTTGCGCCATAAGGCGAAGGCCACGCCGAGGAAGAGCGCCGTGCCACCGATGGCAGCGAGCCCGAACCAGGCGGGGTTCGGGCCGCCGAGGTCCCCGCCGACGTCGGATGTGATCGCTCCGAGGAGCAGGGCGACGCCGCCGAACATCACCAGGAAGAAGACCGCCCCGACGGCCAGGAACGGCGCGATGCACCCACCGGCGCGCACGTTGAGCGCCCGCCGGCGGCTCTGGGGGCCGGGCTGCGCGCCGGGGGGCAGGTGCTCGGGGTGGGCTCCTCCTGCCATGGGCTGCATCGTCTCAGCCACGGGAGGCACGCCGCTCCTGGCGTGAACCGGGCCCCGGGCGGGCAGCATCCGACGGCACCGTGCTGCGCCTCGTCCTCAACCTCATCTGGCTCGTGCTCAGCGGCTTCTGGCTGTTCCTGGGCTACGCGCTGGCCGGGATCGTCATGTGCCTGCTGATCGTCACGATTCCCTTCGGCCTGCAGGCCTTCAAGCTCGCCGGCTTCGCGCTGTGGCCGTTCGGACGCAGCGTCATCTTCGAGCCGGGGCGCAGCGGGGCGAGCGTCGTGGGCAACGTCCTGTGGGTGGTGCTGGCCGGCTGGTGGCTGGCGCTGCTGCACATCGGCTCGGCCATCGCGCTGGCGGTGACCATCATCGGCCTCCCCCTTGCTTGGGCCGACCTGAAGCTCGTGCCCGTCGCTCTGCTGCCCTTCGGCAGCGAGGTGGTCGATGGGGAGGCTTCCCCCCAGCGGCACGGTCGGGCCGTCAGCATCGCATGAGCCATCATCTCGTGAAGGCTTGCGCGCGGGGTGGATCGGAGTCCATGCGCAGCCATCACCCACCCCGACCGGGGGGCGCGGCCGGTCACCACCGGAGCGCTACACTGCCGCGTCAGACCTGCCCCGGGCAGGTCGTTTTTCTGTCCTCACCCGCGCCAAGGAGCGCCATATGGCTCGCGGAGACGTGCGGATCGCAGTCACCCTCGCCTGCGAGGACTGCAAGCGCCGCAACTACCAGACCAACAAGTCCAAGCGAAACAATCCAGATCGCATTGCGCTGCGCAAGTTCTGCAAGTGGTGCCGCGCCCATACCGGCCACCGGGAGACCCGCTGAATGGCCCGTGATCGTGAGCGAGCCAAGGATCGCAAGGCGCGGCGCAAGGGGCTGGAGCGCGAGAACACGCCCGGTCCCGTCGACCACGCCTCCGGCGCGATCGACGAGTTCCAGGCCGGGCTCGTCAGCAACGCCGAGGGCGCTGCTCCCCGCGACGAGCTCCCTCCCCGCGAGGAGGCCGACCTCGAGCGCGAGGCCGTCGCGGCCGGCGGCTCGGGCGGGAGCGGATCGGGCGACACCCCGACCGACCGCCGCGATCGCGACGAGGGCGGCGGGGGCATCGGGCGCTTCCCGGGCTTCATCAAGGCCTGCTGGGCCGAGCTGCAGCGCGTGCAGTGGCCCGATCGCCGCCAGGTCGGACAGGCCACCATGGTCGTCCTGGGCTTCGTCGTGCTGGCCGGGGCCTTCCTGGGCGTCATGGACCTGGGCGCCAGCCAGCTCGTCGACCTGATCATCCTCTGAACCTGAACCACACGAGAGAGTCTTCCCCCGAGCAATGTTCCGCTGGTACGTCGTCAACACCTACTCCGGGCACGAGAACAAGGTCAAGCACAACCTCGAGCATCGAGTGACCTCCCTCGGCCAGAAGCGCCACGTCCGCCAGGTCGTGGTGCCGACCGAGAGCGTCTCGGAGATGAAGGACAACCAGAAGATCACCGTCGAGAAGCGGACGATGCCCGGCTATGTCCTGGTCAACATGGACCTCAACGAGGCCTCCTGGGGCGTGGTCAAGGGCACGCCGGGCGTGACCGGCTTCGTCGGCGCCTCCAACGAGCCCGTGCCCCTCACCCAGTCCGAGGTCGACCGCCTCCTGCACCGCGAGGTCGCCGTGCGCGAGCGCACGCGGGCCAAGTTCACCATCGGCGAGTCGGTCAAGGTCATCTCCGGCCCGCTGTCGGACTTCTCGGGCGAGATCAGCGAGATCAACGAGGACGCCTCGCGCCTCAAGGTCCTTGTGTCAATCTTCGGCCGCGAGACCCCGGTCGAGGTCGGCTTCGATCAAGTGAAGAAAGTCTAGGGAGGCGTGATGCCGAGCCCCACCATCAGGACGCGAGGCCGGACGCCTCGCGGAGGTAACCAGTAGTGGCCAAGAAGATCCTCACCACCATCAAGCTCCAGTCAGTGGGCGGCCAGGCCAGCCCGGCGCCGCCGGTCGGTCCCGCCCTGGGCCAGCACGGCATCAACATCATGGAGTTCTGCAAGGCGTTCAACGCGCAGACCCAGCAGGACGCCGGCACGATCATCCCGGTGGTCATCACGGTCTTCGAGGACCGCTCGTTCACCTTCGTGACCAAGACGCCGCCGGCCGCGGTGCTCATCAAGAAGGCCATCGGCCTCGAGAAGGGCTCGAGCGAGCCCCACCTTGACAAGGTCGGGCGCATCAGCCAGGCCCAGTTGCGCGAGATCGCCGAGCAGAAGCTGGCCGACCTCAACGCCCACGACGTCGACCAGGCGACCAAGATCATCGCCGGCACCGCCCGCTCCATGGGCGTGGAGGTCGAGACCTAGTGGCCCGCCATGGCCGCCTCTACCGTGAGCGCCTCGCGCAGGTCGATCGCGAGCGCGAGTACGCGCCCGCCGAGGCCATCGCGCTGCTCAAGTCGCTGCCTGCGCCGAAGTTCGACGAGTCCATCGAGGTGCACGTGCGCACCGGGCTCAACGTGCGCCACGCCGACGAGCAGTTGCGCGGCACCATCGCCATGCCCAACGGCCTGGGCAAGGAGGTCACGATCGCGGTGTTCGCCCGCGGCGACAAGGCGCGCGAGGCGCAGGAGGCCGGTGCGGACATCGTGGGCGACGAGGATCTCGCTCAGCGCGTGCAGGAGGGCTTCACCGACTTCGACGTGGCCATCGCCACGCCCGACCTCATGCCGCTCGTCGGTCGCCTGGGGCGCATCCTGGGCCCGCAGGGCAAGATGCCCAACCCCAAGGTGGGCACCGTGACCATGGACGTCGGCCGTGCGGTCACGGAGTCCAAGGCGGGCAAGGTGGAGTACCGCACCGACCGCACGGCGATCATCCACCTCGTCCTGGGCAAGCGCAGCTTCCCCGACGAGCAGCTCCTGGAGAACTACGCTGCGGTCATCGACGAGCTCATCAAGGCCAAGCCGTCCGCGGCCAAGGGGCGCTACCTGCGCACGATCACCCTGGCCCCCACCATGGGCCCGGGCGTGAGGGTCGACCCCAGCCGCACCCGTGACATCCTCGGGGAGGCTGCGCCCACCGCCGCGTAGCCGACCGCAGAGGCCACCGAAGACCGCCGGCAGCGCGCCCACCGCGCGCACAAGCCCGGCACAGGAGGCAGGTTGAACCGAGAACAGAAAGCAACGGTGATCGACGAGATCGCCGGCCAGATCAGCGAGGCGAACGCCGTCTACGCGATCGATTACCGCGGCATATCCGTGCCCCAGGCGGCGGAGTTGCGTGCGCGGTTGCACGGCGCTGACGCGAGCTTCCGCGTGGTCAAGAACACGCTGACGCTGCGTGCGGTGGAGCAGGCCCAGCCGCCGGGCGCCGAGTCGCTCAAGGCGCTCCTCGAGGGTCCCACGGCGCTGGCCTTCGTTCGCGGCGACGTCGCCGCGGCGGCCAAGGCGCTCAACGACTACGCCCGCGAGACCGCTCTGCTGCCCTTCAAGGGCGGCCTGGTGGACGGTGAGGCCTTCGACGCGGACCAACTGCGCTCGATCGCCCGCCTGCCCACCCGCCATGTGCTCTACGGCCAGCTCGTGGGCATGGTCGCCTCGCCCCTGACCGGGCTGGTGCGCACGCTCAACGCGCTCATCTCCGGCCTCGCCGTGCAGCTCGGGCAGATCGCCGAGCAGGGCCTCGTGGGCGGGGACGCCCCGCCGGCCCAAGCGGCGCCCGCGGCATCCGCCGATGAGCCGCCGGCGCCCGCGACATCCGCCGACGAGCCGCCGGCGCCCGAGGCGCCCGACCAGGACGCAGACCCCGAACCCGAACCCCAGCCCGTGCAGCCCGACGAGGCCCGTGGCGAAGACCAGACCCCCGAGGAGGACGCATAACCATGCCCACAAGCACCCAGGACTGGATCGCAGAGCTCAAGGGCATCTCCGTGCTCGAGCTGTCCGAACGCATCAAGGCGCTCGAGGAGGAGTTCGGCGTGTCCGCGGCGGCCGTAGCCGCCCCCGCTCCCGCCGCCGCCGAAGCCGCCCCTGCCGAGGAGGAGTCGACGACCGTCGACGTCGTCCTCACCGGCGCCGGGGAGAAGAAGATCCAGGTCATCAAGGTCGTGCGCGCGGCCACGGGCCTGGGCCTCAAGGAGGCCAAGGCACTTGTCGACGAGGCCCCCAAGGCCGTCAAGGAGGGCATCGAGCGCGACGACGCCAACACGCTCAAGACCGAGCTGGAGGAGGCCGGCGCGAGCGTCGAGCTGAAGTAGCCGGCCGGGCCATCACCAACCGAGGGGCCCCGCACGCCGGGGCCCCTCGTGGTCAGGCGTCGGCGGGGGGAGGGCCGCGCATCTGATCGATCACGGCCCAGAGCGCGGCGCGGTGCGCGCGGGCCTCGTCCATCCGCTCGAGCAGCTCGTGATCGGTCACGGGTCGATTGTGCCACGGAGCCCACCCGCCAAAGACACGTGCTCTGTGCCAGATGTGTGCAGCTACTGCGCCGGGTAGGCGATGACCTCGACGGCCTGCCCACCTGGTCCCTCGACGTAGAAGGACTGCGTCCCGTCACGGTGGGGGCGAATCTCGTGGCCCCCGGCGACCGCGAGACGCTCCAGCTCGGCCTCGTCGACCCGCCAGGCCAGGTGCCCCGGGTGCTGGTCGGCCAGGACGAAGGCCAGCTTCACGCCGGCCGCCTCGATCAGGCCCCAGGTCGGGTCCTGGTGGAGCACCTCGACCCCGGGCACCGTCGCGCGCCACCAGGCGATCGCCTCCCCGATGTCAGGCACCTGCTGGGCGACGTGGTCAAAGCGCACGTCCGCGAGGCTACCTGTCACACGAGCGCGTGCGCATCGAGAAGGAGGTCGACGTGCGGCTAGGCCGCCGCTTTCATCCGGCCGCTTCACCGCCTCCCTCACCAGCAATCCGCGACGGCCCGCGCCACGCAGGCGCCCGAGCGGAGCGCACCCCCATTTGCGCCCCGCGCAGCCCTTCCCTACACTCTGGCGCGCCGACCGATAGTCGAAGCCGCCCTCAGTTGGTGCCGCGCCACATACGCGTCGCCCGGGCGGGGTCCGTGAGTGTCGGCCGCCCCTCAAGGGGTACGCGTCGCTGTGCTAGATTGAACGGTCCGTGCCAAACCCGGGTCCGTCTCGGTTTCGGCGCGTTCTCATCTCCGCCTTCGACCCTCCTGAGGAGTCGCCGCCTTGCCGCCTGTCGACACGCTCCGCACGCGCCGTTCCTTCGCGCGCCTGCCCAAGCCCCTCGAGCTCCCGAACCTGATCTCGATCCAGCGCCGCTCGTTCGCGTGGCTGACCGATCCGCAGAAGGGCGGGCTACGGGAGACGATCGACGACATCTCGCCGATCGAGGACTACACGGGCAACCTGGCGGTGGACTTCGGGGAGCTGCACTTCGACGAGCCCACGGCGACGCTCGAGGAGTGCCGGGAGAAGGACCTCACCTTCGCGCGCCCGCTGACGGTCACCGTCGCGTTCGTCAACCGCGAGACCGGTGAGATCCGCGAGCAGTCGGTGTTCATGGGCGACTTCCCGTGGATGACCGAACGCGGCACGTTCGTCATCAACGGCACCGAGCGCGTGGTCGTCACCCAGCTCGTGCGCTCCCCCGGCGCGTACCTGATGGAGGCCAAGGACCGCGAGAAGCAGGTCTTCATCGCCAACCTGATGC
>JBBJOB010000233.1:0-3501 GCA_037721455.1 Solirubrobacteraceae bacterium
GGGAGGGCGGCCCCGCCCTGCGTCGCGGCGCCCAGCGCCGCGTCGACGGCGCCCGACAGCTTGCGCTCGTGGCAGCGCCGTGCGCGGCGGTAGAGGGCCGCGTGGTGGAAGCTCTCGTCCTGGAACATGGCCAGGAGCTCGCGCTCGTCGAGGTCCAGCTCGACCGCGCTCAGCCAGGCGCGCAGCAGCGCGCGGGCGTCGTCGGGACCCAGGTCGGCGCCCACGACGCCGCGCCGCGCGTCGCCCTCGCGCATGACGCGCTCGACCATGCTCAGCACGGCGGCCGGCGCGGGCGCGGATTCGCTGCCGTCCCCGGCCCCGCCGTAGACCCGGGCGGCCAGCGCCATCGCGCTGTGGGCCCACTTGGCCGCGCTGCCCTGATCGCCGCGCGCGGTGGCCTGGCCGTCGCGCACCCAGTCCAGGAAGCTGCGCCAGTCGGAGGCCAGCGGCGTCTCGGTGTACGTGCGCCCGATGTCCACGCCGGCGTGGTCGTCGCTGCCCGCGACGCCGGTGCCGCCGTGGGTCTCGATGTAGACGGCGGCGGGGGCGTTGAGCTCCCGGGCGCGCGATCCGTTGCGCGTCTCCCACACCGGGAACAGCCGCGCGAGGCGGCGGCGGTGGCGGGGCAGCAGCGGCGCCTCGACCGCGTAGAAGGGGTGTGCGAGCGCGCAGGCGATGTCCTGCTCGCCCAGCTCCTCGGCCACGGCCTCGACGTCGCCGCTGCGCTCGCGCAGGCGGGCGAACTGGTCGGGGTCGATGCCCCAGCACAGCACGTGGACGTGCTGGGGCTCGGCGCGGAACGCGCAGGTGAGCTCGACGGAGACGAACGCGTCGTCGTAACGATCGGTCAGCTCCAGCGCACCGTCGATGGTGTCGTGGTCGGTTATCGTCACGAAGTCCATCCCGCGCCGCTTGGCCAACGCGTAGACCTCCTCGGGCGGGGTCGCGCACTCGGGCAGGCCGAGGGCCCGCTGCACGCCCAGCTTCGAGAGCTGCGATGCCGTGGAGTGGACGTGGAGATCGACCCGGCTGGTCGTCCTGGGAGTCATCGATGCCTCCTCGCTCGGTCCTTCTTGCCTTATCGCGATGCAGTCTCCCCTGCAAATGCACGCCTTTGGTGAACGTGCTGTGGCCGGGCGGTGACCATCCGGTGAACCGATGACGCGCGGGCACGCCCGCGTGGAAGGAACGCGACGTGCCCACCGACGTCTCGCTGGCCGCTGGGGAGCTGCGCCTGCTCCGCGGTGGGCTGGAGGTCCGGGTGCGCCTTGCCCCCTTCACCTTCGCGGTGCGCCGGGATACCAATGCCGGAGGCTTCGCCTCTGCTGGCACAGGCGGGCGGCGGGTGGTGCGCGAGGGCGGCGTCCGGGTGTGGGACGGCGTGGTGCACGACCAGTTCATCCCCCTCACCGAGGGCGTGGTCGCCCACGAGGAACGCGAGCCGCCCGAGGTCGCGGCCTCGGCGGCGCCCGTGGAGATGCTGGCCGACGGTGCCGAGCTGGCGTTGCGCCTGGAGGGTGGGCGTCAGGCGCGACTGCGGGTCACCGTGCCGGCGGCGGGGATCGTCGCGCTGGAGCTGAGCGCGCACGACGATCCCCTGCGCCTCGCGCTGGACTGGCATGGCGAGGCGGGCGAGGCCTTCGCCGGCCTGGGCGCTCGCCACCACCCGTCCGTGGACCACGCGGGGCGCGAGATCCAGCTTGGCGCCGACCGACGGTACACCGGCCCGGACTGTCCTCCCGACCTGCTGGCCGGCGGGGGCATCCCCCAGGGCGACTGCGCGCCCGCGCCCTGGCTGGCCTCCAGCCACGGGTGGTCGGCCTGGATCGACGGTGCGGGCAACGGGATCCGCGTCGACCTGGGCGAGCGCACCACCCTCTCGGCGCGGGCGAGCGGAGGCCCGCTGCGCGTCGTCCTCTACACCGACCCCTCACCGGCCGCGCGCCTGCGCCGCTGGCTCGCGCATGTCGGCCTCCCCGCGGTGCTGCCCGAGTGGGGCTACGGCTTCTGGAAGAGCCGCGACGTCCACGAGCACCGCGACGATGTGGAGGACGACGTCCACGGCTGCGCGCGAGAGGGCATCCCGCTGGACGCCATCGTGCTCGACTCACCGTGGGAGACGCAGTACAACACCTGGGAGCCCAACCCCCACCAGCTCCCTGACTTCGATGGCATGGTCGCCGCCTTCCGGGAGCAGGGGGTGCGAACGGTGGTGTGGATCACGCCGTGGGTCAACATCGACTCCAGCGAGGGCCAGATCCCGCCCGATCCCGGCTCCCAGGCGCTGCACGCGCAGCCGGCGCCCACCTACGCCGAGGGAGCGCGCGACGGCCACTTCCTGCGTGGCGGCGACGGCGAGACGTTCGTGGCGCGGTGGTGGATGGGCACCGGCTCACCCGTCGACCTGGCCAGCCCGCCCGCGGAGGCGTGGTGGTGCGGACAGGCCCGCACGCTGCTGGCACGGGGCGTGGAGGGGATCAAGGCCGACGACGGCGAGGGCTACTACCTGCCCGAGGAGGTTCGCTTCGCCGACGGACGTACGGGCGCGACGGCGGCCTGGGCGCACGGCACCGCCTACCGACACGCGATGCAGCGCGCGCTGGACGATGTCCACCCCGGTCGCGGCGTGCTCTTCGGGCGCAGCGGGTGGACCGGCCAGCAGGCCCTCGGCCACCTGTGGGGCGGGGACCAGTCGAGCGACCCGTGGGCGCTGCAGGTGCTCATCGCAGCGGGGATCTCCGCCGCGTCGACGGGCTTCTCGAACTGGTCGCACGACGTGGGCGGCTACCTGGGCCATCGGTTGGTCGAGCGCTGCCCGGCCGAGCTGCTGGTGCGCTGGGCCCAGTACGGCTGCTTCACGCCGCTCATGCACGCCCACGCGCGCATGCGCCAGGAGCCGTGGACCTACGACTACCGCACGCTCGACCTGTACCGCGCCTACGTGCTCCTGCACGAGCGCCTCGTGCCCTACATCCGGTCGGCCGCCGCCACGGCTGCGCGCTGCGGGCTGCCCATCGTGCGCCCGCTGTCGCTGCTCCAGCCCGATGACGCCGGCGCGTGGTCGGTGGGCGACGCGTTCGGCTTCGGTCCGGCGCTGTGGGTGGCGCCGGTGGTCGAGGACGGCGCGCGCGAGCGCGAGGTCGTCCTGCCGCGCGGGCGCTGGATCGAGACCTGGAGCGGGCGGGAGGTTCGGGGCGGGCACGAGGTCGTCGCTCCCGCGCCGCTGGAGCGCATCCCCGTGTGGGTGCGCGCCGGCTCCATCGTCGTGACGCTGCCCGCCGAGCACGTCGCGAGCGGGCTGGGCGACACGCCCGAGGCCCGGCGCCCGCTGGAGGCGACCCTGTGGGGCGAGCCGGCCTGTGGCCGCGCTTCCGCGCGCCTGGCCGACGGGACGCGTGTGCGGTGGGTGCACGGGGTGTGGTCGGTTGAGCCCGAGCGCGAGGTCGCTACGCGGGTGATCGGCTGAAGCGTCCTGCCTGACTGTTGCTCGGCAACAGCAGG
>JBBJOB010000234.1:0-3500 GCA_037721455.1 Solirubrobacteraceae bacterium
CTCGTCGGGGCTGGACGCAACGCACGCGAGCGCAGGGTAGGTTCGGCGCGGTGATTGAGCTTCCCCCCGTGACACGGCCGCGCGTGTCCGTTGTGATCGTGAGCGCTCAGCAGCCCGATCGACTGCTGAGCTGCCTCGCGGACGTGGCGCGGTGCTCGCCGCCGGACGTCGCCGTCGAGGTCGTCGTCGTCCTCAACGCGGCCGATCAGGCGATGCGCGACGCCCTCGAGCGCGAGGTCCGTGGCGTGGTTCATCCTGCTAATCCGTTTGCTCATGCTTCGAGGACTTTGCCTGCGTAGGTCCATTTGAACGGCTTGGCAGTTTGATTGTAGGTCTCGATGTAGGCGAGCATCTGCTCGGCGAGATCCTGTTCGCTGGTGAAGGCGCCGTGCTTGAGCAACCTGCGCACGAGGATCGAGAAGAAGATCTCGACCTGGTTGAGCCACGAGGCGTGCGTCGGGGTGAACTGAAAGCTCCAGCGCGGATGGGCCGCCAGCCAGTCCTGGACCTCTTGGGTGCCGCGCGTCGAGAGGTTGTCGCTGATCGCGATGATCTGCTGGCCTTCTACGAGGGGCAGCTCGCTGTCGACCTGGTCGAGGAAGCGGATCAGATCAAAGCGGTTGCGGGTTTTGGATGGCATCGCGATCACGTCGCCGGCGTGCACGCACAGCGCGGCGAACAGGCACTGCGTCCCGTTGCGCGTGTACTCATGCTCGCGTCGCGCTGCCGCCGGTCGGGGCCCGGCGGCAGGTCGGGTTTGGTCGGTGCCTTGGCCTGGATGCCGGTCTTCTCGTCGATGCTGATGACCAGGACGTTCTCGGGCGGATCGACATACAGCCCGCAGACTGCCGAGCAGCGTTCCTCAAACTCGGGCTTGGAGAAGTCGCTCATGAGCCAGTACTCCGTCAGGTGCGGCTTGATCGCCGCCCGCGCGAGAATGGCGTGCGCTTGGGAGCCCGACATCCCGACCGCCGCGCCGAGCTGCTCATAGGTCCAGCGCTCCTGACCCGCATCCTCCGCCGTGGCCGGTGGACGCGTGCATGCCTTGGCAATCAGCAGCGCCCTGACCTCAGGTCCGTGCGTCAGCGGCGGCCCCGGACGCGGCGCGTCGCGCAGCCCATCGATCCCATCACGGGCGTAGCGCGCACGCCACTTGACCACCGTCGGCTGCGAGCACCCGACGCGCTCGGCGATCTGCTCGCCCTTCAGGCCCTCGCTCGCGCACAGCACGATCCGCGCGCGCTGGACCATCCTCACCTCACTGCTCGCCGCGCGCACGACCCGCTCAAGCTCCGCGCGAGCCTGCTCGGACAGCCAGATCCGTCGTGCCGCGCCCATCGCTGACCCCCATCATCGCCGAACATGTCGGCAAGAACTTCCGGCCACGCTGCAACATCCATCCCAAAATCAACTCATTAGCAGGACGAACGACTAGGACGTCTTGGCGGCCACTACCGTCTTGTGGGTGACCGCCGACCAGACCCCGGCCCGCCGGCAGGACGCCCCGCTGCGCGGGGGTTGCCATGTGCTCGAGCGCAGCGACGTGGGGCACTACGACGGCGGCGAGGACGAGGTGAGGGCGATCCTCGAGCGTGCCACCGACCGCTCCTCCCTGAGCGACGAGCTGTCCAGCCATGACCGCAGATGGGAGACGCGGTACCACTTCGCCAAGGAGCGGGCCAACGTCCTCCGCCCGCTGGCGCTCGCCGCGGATGCCACCGTGCTCGAGGTCGGTGCCGGCTGCGGGGCGGTGACCCGCTACCTCGGCGAGAGGTGCGCGCTGGTCGACGCCGTGGAGCCGACGTCCGAGCGGGCGGAGATCGCCCGCCTGCGCACCGCCGACCTGCCCGGCGTCGAGGTCTTCGTCGGTTCGCTGGACGCGATCCCCGCCGAGCCGGCCTACGACGCCATCGTGCTCGTCGGCGTGCTCGAGTACGTCGGCGGGCGTGACGGGCACGAGGAGCGCCTGAGGACCCTTCGGGAGGCGGCGGCGCGGCTGCGCCCGGGAGGGGCGGTCGTCTGCGCGATCGAGAACCGGCTCGGCGTGCAATATCTGGCCGGCGCACCGGAGGAGCACCTCGGCCTGCCGTTCGCGGGCCTCGAGGGCTACCCCGCCGATGGCCCCGCGCGGACCTTCTCCCGCCGCGAGCTGCAGGCGCTCTTCGCCGAAGCGGGCCTCGCCGCCTCCGTGCACCACGTGTTCCCCGACTACAAGTTCGCGCGGCTCGTCTACGCGGACTCCCTGCTCGAGACCGCGGCCGCTCCGCTGGCATGGCGCGCCCCCGCCTTCCCGAGCAACGCCTCACCCCACCCGAGGCCGCGGCTGGTCGACGAGGGGCGGCTGTGGCGCGGACTGGTCGAGGCGGGGCTGGGCGGGGAGCTCGCGAACTCCTTCCTGGTCGTGGCCGGGGCGCAGGCGCTGCCGGAGCTCTGGCCGCGGGACGTTCACGCCGCCTTCTACTCCACGTCGCGCCGCGCCGCGTTCGCCACCGAGACGACCGTGAGAGGCGGCGCCGAGCGCCCGGCCCTGGACCGCTGCCTCCTGGGTTCGGCGGGCCCAGCTGCCGCGGGAAGCCTTGAGCATCGTGTCTCGAGCGGCCACTGGGTCGAGGGGCCCTCGCTGCTCGAGACCCTCGAGGAGGCCGACGAATCCGCGCTCGCCGCGTGGCTGGGGCGCTGGAGGGAGGCCGTGGAAGCGGCGCCTGACGACGTCACGGACATCGACCTCGTGCCCCACAACCTGATCGTCGCCAGCGAGCGCCTGGTGCCGGTCGACCGCGAGTGGTTCGACTCGTCCTACACGCCGTCCGATGTCGTCGATCGGGGCATCCTGCACCTCGGGCTCGCCCTCGCCGACCGGCGGCCCCCCGAGAGCTGGCCCGGTGCTCCCCGGACGGTCGCCGAGGTCGTGGGCCTGTTGGCCCGTCTCGCGGAGGACCCCTGCCTCGTCGAGCGTCTCGACGCGATCGTCGCGCGCGAGGCGCAGCTGCTCGTGCGCATCTCGCGACTCGACGACCCGGCACGAGGCCCACGCTGGGTCGAAGACCAGGCCGAAGCGTTCCGCGACGCCCTCGCGCGCCCGCTGGCCGCCACCGGCCTCGGCCCGCGACTCCTCCCGGGCATCGCGGCCGACGACCGGCTGGCCGAGCTGGTCGCGGGCCATCACGCCGAGCTCGAGCACCTGCACCGCGAGGTGGCGGCGCGTGACGCGGAGGTCGAGCGTCTCCATGGCGAGGTGGCCGCCCGCGACTCGCGCGTCTCCGGCGTGGAGTCGGCCCGCGCCGAGGCCGAGCTCGCGCTCGCTCGCATCCACCGGTCTCGAAGCTGGCGATCGACCGGGGCGCTGCGGCGGTTCGCCTCCGGCGTCCGGGCGGCGCTCGCCGCGAGACGCTGACGCGGCGTGAACGAGTCCCCCGGCACCCACGAGCGTCGCTCATCTCCGCGGGTGGGCTATCCGCTTTGCTCCCCCGGACGGTCTCACTGCTGCGGCCGGTGGGGGC
>JBBJOB010000033.1:0-13044 GCA_037721455.1 Solirubrobacteraceae bacterium
ACGCCCAGCTCGAACTGGCCGCCCCCGTACATGCGGATCCCCCGCTCGTCGCAGAAGTCGTAGGTGTCCAGCAGGCCCTTGATGCTGCCCACCCGGGAGGGCTTGACGTTGACCATGCGGGGCGGGAAGGGCAACGCCTCGATGTCGGCGATGTCGTGGATCGGCGCGTCCCAGGTGATGGCGTCGCGATGGTCGTGCAGCAGCGCGTCGATCTCCCCGGTCAGCTTGGGGTCCTCGAGCCAGGCTTGGGGGAAGGCCTCGACGACCCGGCGGTAGAGGACGGGATCGGCCGGCTGGTCGACCACCGTGCCCTCGTACATCCCCTTGAAGTCGACGGAGTCCACGGCGCCCGTGGCCACCAGGCCGGCGATCAGCTCCTCGTCCCACGAGGAGGTGGGGTCGAGCTTGAAGCGCAACGAGGGGTAGTGGCCCAGGCGGCGCGTCACCGGCTCGAGCGATGGCGGCTCGCCGAGGCGCAGCGAGACCACGAAGGTCACCGGCGCCGACCCGCGGCCCAGGACGTCGTGCAGCGCAGTGCCGCCCTGGCGCAGCGCCAGATCCAGCGCGGCGGACTCGAAGGCCCAGGTGCGGTAGCGGCGCGAGACGTCGCGCTCGGGCGCCTTGGTTGGGAACAGGTCCATCCCGGCCAGTGCGGCGCTGAACGAGCGCAGGGTCCAGTCGCCGGCCAGGTCGAGCACCGGGCCCGCGGCCTGCTGGGCCTCGTGGTCGGAGGCCTCGTAGACGACGTCCTCGCCCAGACCCTCCTCGTCGGCCCCGTGCAGGTGGATCGTGGTGCTCTTGCGCGTGAAGTCGCTGGAGACGTCCTGCGCGCGTCCCTCCAGGGCGTAGCCCTCGATGCGCAGCGGGAGGTCGGCGACGAGGTCCCAGGTGGCCAAGGCGTCATCCTGCCACGCCTGGCCGGATCCACGCCCAGTCGTCATTGGCCGCATGGCGCAGCGCCCGGCGCCCCATCCTGTCCCGGGGGCGATACCGGCGCTGCCCCGCTGCGAGGAGGGTGGTGCCATGTGTGGCATAGCAGCAGCGTGGGGCCAGGCCGACGACGAGACCGTCGTGCGGGCGATCATGGACGACCTGGTGCACCGGGGGCCCGACGCCTCGGGCTCCTACGTCAGCGCCCGGGGGAACGGGATGCTCGGTCACCGCCGCCTGTCCATCATGGACCCCGGTGGGGGCCACCAGCCCATCCGCTCGGGCGACGGGCGCCGGGCGGTCATCGCCAACGGGGAGATCTACAACTTCCCCGACGTGCGCCCGGAGCTGGAGGCGCGCCACCAGTTCCGCTCCCTGAGCGACTCCGAGGCCATCCTGCACCTCTACGAGGAGTTCGGCCCCAGTGCCGTGCGGCATCTCGACGGCATGTGGGCCTTCGCGCTGGCCGACGGCGAGGACCTGTTCGTGGCCCGCGACCCGCTGGGCATCAAGCCGCTGTACATGGGGCGGCGCAACGGCTCGCTGGTCTTCGCCTCCGAGCTCAAGGCCCTGGCTGGGCGCGTGGACGACGTGCGCGAGTTCCCGCCCGGGACCTCATGGCACTCCACGCACGGGTGGGAGCGCTTCTACGAGGTTCCCGAGCCGCCCGTCGAGGAGGACAGCGTGGAGGGTTGGTGTGCGCGCCTGCGCACGGTCATGGACGACTGCGTGGCCCGCCAGCGCATGTCCGACGTGCCCGTGGGCGCGTTCCTGTCGGGCGGCCTGGACTCGTCCATCCTCGCCGCGCTGCTGCGACGCCACGCCGGCGAGCTGCACACCTTCGCGGTGGGCCTCGAGGGCTCGGGCGACCTGGCCGCTGCGCGGATGGTGGCCGAGCACCTGGACACCATCCACCACGAGCACGTGCTCACGCGCGAGGACATCGCTGCCGCCCTGCCCGAGATCGTCTGGCACCTGGAGTCCTTCGACCAGGACCTGGTGCGCTCCGCGGTCCCGTGCTGGTTCGTGGCGCGCCTGGCCCGCGAGCACGTGACCGTCGCGCTGACCGGGGAGGGGGCCGACGAGCTGTTCGCCGGCTACGACTACCACGCGGGGATCGAGGACCACGACGTGTTGCGCCACGAGCTGCGCCGCTCGGTGCAGGCGCTGCACGACGTCAACCTCCAGCGCGTCGATCGCATGACCATGGCCCACAGCCTGGAGGGGCGCCCCCCCTTCCTCGACGACGCCGTGATCGACCTCGCCGGGCGGATCCCCACCCAGCTCAAGCTGCCCGACGGGGACAAGGAGAAGTGGATCCTGCGCATGGCCTTCGAGGATCTGCTGCCCGAGGAGATCGTGTGGCGCAAGAAGGAGCAGTTCGACCAAGGCTCGGGGATGGCCGAGGTGGCCGCGGAGATGGCCGGCACGTGCATGTCCGAGGAGCAGGCCCAGGCCTACCGGGAGCGCTGGCCCGACGTGCGGCTGCGCTCCACCGAGGAGTGCTTCTACCACCACCTGCTGACCACCTCGCTCGAGCACCCCGAGCCCGTGCTGGCCAACGTGGCCCGCTGGACCGACCGCCCGGCCGGGGTGCCGGGCTGAGGCGCGCCTTGGTCGTCGCCCTCGCGCAGGTCAACCCGGTGATCGGGGACCTGCCGGGCAACGTCGGGCTCATGCGCGAGCGGATCGACGACGCGCGAGCGGCCGGCGCGCAGCTCGTGCTCTTCCCCGAGCTGACCGTGTGCGGCTACCCGCCCGAGGACCTGCTCCTGCGCTCGGACTTCCTGGCCGCGTGTGCCGCGGCGGCCGAGGAGGTGGCCGCCGCGGCGCACGACGTGGTGGTCGCCTTCGGCGTGCCCCTCAACGGGCCGCGCGACCTGCACAACACCCTCGTGGTGGCCGCGGAGGGCGAGATCCGGGTGGTTTACGAGAAGCGCCACCTGCCCCACTACGGCACCTTCGACGAGGGGCGCTACTTCGGCCGCGGCAGTGGTCCTGTGGTGGTGCGCATCGGCGACCGGCTGGTGGGGCTGTGCGTCTGCGCGGACCTGTGGATCGGCGACGGCCCGGCCACCGCGGCGGTCCGCGCGGGGGCCGAGCTGATCCTCAACGCCTCGGCCTCGCCCTTCCAGGCGGGCAAGGCCCGCGACCGCGAGGCCATGCTCTCCCATCGCGCCCGTGAGCTGGTGTGCCCGATCGCCTACTCCAACTGCTGGGGCGGCCAGGACGAGCTGGTCTTCGACGGCGGCTCCACGGTGATCGACCATCGCGGCCGGGTGGTGGCGCGCGCCGAGCCCTTCACCGAGGATCTGCTCGTCGTGCCGCTCGACCTGCGTCCCGTGCGCGCCGCGCGGCTGCGCGACCCGCGGCTGCGCGCGGACGACGAGACGGCGGCGCCCTCCATCGGTGAGGAGGCGCGGGAGCCCTGGGTCAGCCTCCCGCTCGTGGCCTCGCAGGCCGGCCCGGCGCCCGTGGCCGAGATGCTCGAGCCCGACGCGGAGCTGTGGACCGCGCTGCGCCTGGGGATCGCCGACCAGGCGGTCAAGAACGGGCTCGACCACGCGGTGGTCGGCCTGGGGGGCGGCATCGACTCCTCGCTGGTGGCCGTCCTGGCCTGCGAGGCGCTGGGCCCACAGCGCGTCACCACCGTGCTGATGCCCGCGGCGGACAGCGACCGCGGCGCCGAGGAGGCGGCCCGCGAGCTGGCCGCCGCGCTGGGCTGCGAGCTGCGCGAGGTTCCCGTCGCGGGGCTGCGCGACGCCTACGAGCATGCCCTCGGCACGCCGGCGCTGAGCTCCGGCGCGGGCTCGGGGTCGACCGAGGAGCGAGTGCTGGCGCGCATCCGCTCCAACGTGCTCATGGCGCTGGCCAACGTACCCGGCCGGTTGCTGCTGTCCACGGGCAACAAGTCCGAGCTGGCCTGCGGCTACGCCACCCTCTACGGGGAGACCTTCGGCGGCTTCGCGCCGCTCAAGGACGTCCCGCGCACCACGGTGGTGCGTCTCGCGCGCTGGCGCCAGGGCGATGCGCCGGGCCCCATCCCCGCGGCGATCCTGACCGATCCCCACGGGGGCGTGCGGCCCAGCACGTGGCGCCAGGACGGCCTGCCGCCCTTCGAGGAGGTCGACCCGATCCTGCAGGCCTACGTGGAGGAGGACGAGGATCCCGACGACCTGGTGGCCCGCGGGCACGACCCGGCCGTGGTCCGGCGCGTCGTCGACCTGGTCGAGCGCGCCGAGCCCAAGCGCCGTCAGGCGCCGCCCGGCATCCGCATCAGCGCACGCGCCTTCGGCCAGGACCGGCGCATGCCGCTGGCCCATCGCTTCCGGTCCAACGGCGACAGGCAGGATGACGTGCGGGAGCGCGTCGCGGGGGCGCCTCGCTAGATCTCGGGTCCACGGTTCGCCAGAGGTGTGGCGGGTCCGGCGAACAGCAGCAGCCGCCCAGCCCCCCGGGGAAGGGCTACCGGGCCGCCTCCCCGCCGCCGGCGCCGTTCTCCAGGCGGGCGACGAGCTCGTCGAGGCGCAGCTCCTCGAGGCCCTTGCCCACGGCATCCAGCTCTGTGGCGCAGCGCTCGACCAGGGTGCGGCCCTCGCGGCAGAGGTCCAGGGTCTCGCGCAGGCCGGCCTCGCCGGAGTCCAGGCGCTTGATGATCTCCTCGAGGCGCTCGGTGGCAGCCTCGTAGCTGAGCTCCTCACTCATCCGTTGCCTCGCGCACCTTCGCGTCCACTGCGCCGTCACCGAAGCGAAGGCGCAGAGCACCCCGCTCGCGGGCCGCGGCGGCGGAGGTGACCAGGCCGCCGGCGGGGTCCTCGACCAGCGCGTAGCCGCGCTCCAGCGTGCGCTGGGGGTCGTGGGCGCCCAGCACCGCGGCGAGGGCGTCGAGGCGCTGACGTCGGCGGCCGTCCAGCACCGCCGACTGCACCTTGCGGTCCAGGGCGAGTGCGCGGCGGGCGGTGCGCTCGCGCTTGTCCGCCGCTCCGCGCCGCGCCGCGGCGCGCATCTCGCGCAGGCTCTGATGCAGGCGGCTGCGCTCGCGCTCCAGGTGCGCCGCCGGCGCCCGGGAGAGGCGGGCCAGCGCGCGGGCGCGGCCGATCACGGCGCGGCGCCCGTGCACGGCCAGCCGCCCGGCGTCGCGACGCACCTGCTCGCGGGCCTGCGTGCAATGGAGGGGCACGGCGGCTTCGGCGGCGTGGGTGGGAGTGGAGCAGCTCACCGCGGCGACGTCGTCCAGCAGCGTGCGGTCGGTGTGGTGGCCCACCGACGCGACTACGGGCACGGCCAGAAGCGCGACGGTGCGACACAGGGTCTCGTCGCAGAAGCAGAACAGGTCGGCCAGCGAGCCGCCGCCTCGGGCCACCACGATGACCTCGATCCCCTCCAGCGCAGCGAGGTCCATGACCGCTCGGGTGATGCGCGGCGCCGCGTGGCGGTCCTGCACGGGCGCGAAGGCCCACACCAGGCGCCCGGCCCAGCCGCGACGGGCCAGGCCGGCCAGCACGTCGTCGCGTGCCTTGCCGCCCTCGCCGGTGACCACGCCGATCGTGCGCGGCAGCACCGGGCGGCGCAGTGCCTTCTGGGGGACGAACAGGCCCTCGCCGTCCAGACGCTTGCGCAGGCGGTCGAGCTGGGCGAGCAGGTCGCCCTCCCCGGCGATCCGCAGGGCGGTGACGTGGAAGGAGAAGGCCGGCGAGGAGGTCGCGGCGCCCGGGTAGTAGTCCAGGCCGCCGCCGACCACCACCTGCGCGCCGTCGGCCAGCGCCCCCGGCGTCAGGCCCAGCGCCACGAGGTCGTCGCGCCACATCGCGCACGGCAGCGCCCCCTGGGCGTCGCGCAGTTCGAAGTACACGCGGACGCGGGTCTCACGCAGGTTCCACACCTCGCCGAAGAGCTGCAGTCGCGCGCGCTCGCGCAGCCAGCCCCGCAGGCGCTGGGCGTACTCGCCGACCGGCCAGGGCCCAGGGAGCGGGGAGCCGTCGATGCCGGCCGGGCGTTGCTCCAAGCGTTCCTGCACGGTCGGACCGAGGCTACTCACCAGACCACCCGGATGCCGTAGCCGCGCCGGACGACGACCGCCGGCAGATCGGGCGGGGCGCGCAGCTTGCCGACCGCGACCTTGATGGCCGTCTCCCAGAGGCTGGCGATGCTGAAGCGAAAGCTCAGGTGGCCGGGCCGGTGCCCACGGAGGGCAGCGTGTCCAGGCCTCCCTCGGCGGCGAGGCCGCGCTGCTCGCCGGCGTAGCCCAGCGCCGTGAGCCGGGCGATCTCGGCCTCGCCCTCCACCCGCGCCGGGTGCTCGGCGGGCAGCGGGGCGATCAGCCGCGCGATGCGGTTGCGGATCTGCAGCGCGAAGTGGGGCGTGGAGGCGCCCATGAGCTGGCGCACATCTTCGACGGTGACGTCGTGGCGCTCGGAGAGTCGATCGGGATGCTCAGCTTGACTCATTGTGGTGTGGTGGGGGTCGGGATGGGCAGCGGCTCGGGAGCCGGGTCGGTGGGCGACGGGGCGTCCTCGTCGTCCTCCTCGTCGTCGGGCTCCTCCTCCTCGGGCTCCGGCTCGGGCTCTGGCTCGGGCTCCTCCTCCTCCTCCTGAGCGGGTGGCGTCGGATCCACGGGCACGATCTCCAGCAGGGCATCGACCTGGGCCTGGACCGTCGCGGTCAGCGCCCCCTCGTCGCCGATGATCCACGCGTGGTTGTAGACCCCGCGCACGGGGTCCTCGTCGAAGCCGGGCTGGATGTCCAGTAGGAACTCGCGCACCGGTCCCGGGAGCTCCTCGGCGTCGTCGACGAGCAGCAGCGGACCGTACTTGCCCGACGTCGACAGAGGCGCGGCGGCGGCCGCGTCAGCGGAGTTGCTCCCGTTGAGCAGGACGACGCCGTGCCCCGGGTCGACGACCCCCCAGCCGAACTGGCCGTCGTTGAAGCGGGCGAACTCGACGGCGTTGGAGATCGGGTCCTGGCCACCCACGCGGGTGACCGTGCCGAACTCGCGCAGGACCCGCGTCACGGCCGGGGAGATCAGGCGCGAGGGCCCGAGCACGTAGATGCGCGGCTGCTGGTGGCTGCGCAGGGCCTCCCGCGTCTCGCGCGGGACCCCCTCGTCGTTGACGTAGAGGACCGGGTCGCCGGACTTGGCCGCCCAGCCGGCGGCGGGCATGGCGAAGGGCGCCTGCTCGGCGGAGGCGATGACGACGGTGTCGCTCGGGCTGCCTGCGGCCGCGATGGCCAGCGCGTCGATCGCGCGGGCCAGGGCGGCGGGGTTGCTTCCGCGTACCTCGGTGGTCTCGTAGCCGGAGGGGGTGGGGACGTCGCCGATCAGGATCACCTGCGCCCCGCCGGCCTCCTGGGCGCCCGAGGGCTCCAGCTCCTCCAGCGCACGCTGGGTGGCGGCGGGGATGTCGTCGCCGTCGGTGAAGAGCACCGGGGCCCGCAGGTCGGTGCCCATCAGGGCCGAGGCGGCGACCGAGGCGCGCCAATCGGCCACATCCACGAGGGCCACGGCGGCAGGACGCTGCTGGTCGCCGGGGAACGAGGCGCGCGCCACGGCTGCGGCGTTGGCGATCGGGTCGGCGCCCCCCACCCGCGTCGTGTTCTTGGTGGCGAACGTCGGGAAGCCCAGCTCCAGCGCGGCATTCTCCTCGGTGCCCTCGATCCCGAGGTCGGGGCTGAAGATCTCGCCCGGGCCCTCGTCGCGCCCACAGGCCCCCAGCGCCATCACGAGCACGGCCAGGAGCGCGGCGAGCGGGATGGCGCGGCGCGGCATGGCGGGGGACCATAGCGGCGGGGTGGCGCAGGCTCGCCGGTCGGACGGGCATACCGCGGCGCCGGGTCCGCCGCCGCTCATCAGGGTCGACCAGGAGTCGACCGAGGCTGTCTCAGCGGGGCCGGGCGGGCCGGTCGCCCGCGGCCAGCGAGGCGCGGACCCGGTCGGCACGCCGGGCCAGGTCTCGCCGGCCGCAGCGCTGCGCCGCCCGGCTGGCGGCGCGAGCGTCGGCAGCGGAGCTCAGGCGGCCGGTCCGCAGCTCGGCCAACAGCAGACGCTCGCGGTAGCTCGGCACCGGGACCTGCGGGGCGCTGCGACCGCCCTGCGGGTCGCGCTGGACGAGGGGGAGCGTGGGCACCTTCATGGCGGTCTCCGATGCAGAGGACGCGGTGGACGGGGGATGAGCATCCCACCCCCTCCTGAGGGGGCCATAAAGTCACACCCAGGCAACGCCGGGCCGCTCGCCCTGCGCAACCTCCGGCCCGTCACGGTGTTCCTCCGGCCGAGATGGAGAAGCATGACCTGACCCGCCGGCGGCTCGTCGCGCTGGGCGCCGGCGCCGTGGCGCTGGGCACCACTCAGGCCTGGGTCCGCCCGCTGGGCGCTCTGGCTGAAGGCGCGTCGGCTCGCCCGGTGGGCTTTGCGCTCCAGCTCGATGCCGACGACCTCGGCGGGGGCGGCGAGGCCCGGGCGGCCTCCGGGCAGCGGACCAGCCGCGTCCTGGGCGCTTCGCGGCGCTTCGACCTCGTCGGCCTGCGCTGGGCCGATAGGCCGCCGGTCGAGGCACAGGTGCGCGCCCGCCGGCGAGGCGGGCGCTGGAGCGGCTGGCTGACCCTCCACGCGGGCGGCGACCACGCCCCCGACGGCGAGGTCCGCCGCGCCACCGAGCCGGCATGGTTCGGCGGCGCCGACGAGCTGCAGCTGCGCCTGCCCGCCGGCGCTGCGCCGCCGCGGGTCCAGTTCGTCGCGAGCCGTGCCGCGGCGCCGCGCGGCGACATCCGGGGTCGCGCTGCCGCGGCGCCCGCGCCCGGCGGCGGCCCGCCGATCGTCTTGCGCGCCGGCTGGGGCGGCGACGGCGTGCCCCCGAAGGAGGACCCCTCCTACGGCCAGGTGCAGATGGCCTTCGTCCATCACACGGTCAACGCCAACTCCTACGACCCAAGCGACTCGCCCGCCATCGTCCTGGCCATCGCGAAGTTCCACATGGACGCCAACGACTGGAACGACATCGGCTACAACTTCCTCGTCGACCGCTACGGCCAGATCTTCGAAGGCCGCGCGGGCGGGCTCGAGCGCGCCGTGATCGGCGCCCAGGCCCAGGGCTGGAACGCCCAGTCGACCGGCATCGCCGTGCTGGGCACCCACGGGTCCTCGCCCGCCACCCGGGCCACCATCGCCGCCCTGGGCGAGCTGATCGGCTGGAAGCTGGCCCGCCACGGTGTCCCCACCGAGGGCGAGGTCTCCGTGGTCTCGGCGGGCGGGGCGACCAACCGCTTCACCGAGGACCGCGCCGTCACCTTCGCGCGCATCAACGGCCATCGCGACGCCAACGCCACCGAATGTCCCGGCGGCGCGCTTTACCGCCAGCTCCCCGAGGTCCGGGCGCTCGCCGCGCGGGCGGCACGCGGCGTGGCTGTGGCCTCGCCCGCGCAGCCGTCGGCGGTCACCGCCCGCGCGGCCACCAGGCGGGTGCGCGCCAAGGGGATCGGCGTGTTGCTGCGCGGCACGGTGGACGGCGACGCGCCGGTGCGCGTGGCCGTCTCGCGCCAGGTCGACGGGCGCTACCGCTGGGTGCGCAGCACCGGCGCCCGCAGGGCCGCCGACGGCACGTGGAGCGCGCGCGTACGCCTTCCCACGCCCGGCCTGTACCGCTTGACCGCGGTCTCGGGCGACGCGCGCGCAGAGCCCGAGTACGTCCGTTCCGTGCGCAGCCGCTAGATTCGGCGGCTACGAGCATCATTCGTCGCCCACACTCGCCAGCTCCAGCGAGAGTCACTCGTCGCCGGGGCTCGTCGATTCCAGCGAGCGAAGCGAAACCATTTTCTAGAGGGAGGTCCCCATGGCCGGCCTGGCTGGGCGCATGTCCACCACCATCAAGGCGAAGGTCTCCAGTTTCCTCGACCGCGCCGAGGACCCTCAGGAGACGCTCGACTACAGCTACCAGCGACAGCTCGAGTCGCTGCAGAACGTAAAGAAGGGCATCGCCGACGTGGTGACGTCCAAGAAGCGCCTACAGATGCAGGCCGAGCGGCTCGAGCAGTCCGTGGTCAAGCTCGACGGCCAGGCCCGCGCGGCCCTGAACGCGGGCAACGAGGAGCTCGCTCGCACCGCGCTGGAGCGCAAGCAGCTCGCCCAGAACGAGATGCAGTCGCTCGACGGGCAGGTCGGCGAGCTCGAGGAGCAGCAGCAGAAGCTCACGGACAACGAGAAGAAGCTGCGCCAGAAGATCGAGGCCTTCAAGACCAAGAAGGAGGTCATCAAGGCGCAGTACTCGGCCGCCGAGGCCCAGGTGAAGATCTCCGAGGCGGCCACGGGCGTCGGCGAGGAGATGGCCGACATCGGCCTGGCCATGCAGCGCGCCGAGGACAAGACCGAGCAGATGAAGGCCCGCGCGGGCGCCGTCGAGGAGCTCGAGGCCTCCGGCACGTTCGATGACCTCACCCAGATCGGCGGTGGCGGCGGGGACGACATCGACCGCCAGCTCGCGGAGCTGTCCACAGGCCAGGGCGTCGACGACGAGCTCGCGAAGATGCGGGCCGAATTGGGCTCCGGCTCGGCCGAGGGTGAGGGTGAGAGCAAGCAGCTCGGCAAGGGGGAGGGGTCGTCAACGTGATCGTCCGGATCATGACCGAGGGTCAGTTCAAGCTGGCCGACGGCGACATCGAGCGCATCAACGAGCTGGACAACGTCTGCGTCGCCGCCGTGGACGGCGGTGACCGCGAGGGCTTCCAGGTGGCCTTCGCCCAGCTCCTGGACATGGTGCGCGAGCACGGCACGCCGATCGCCGACGACGACCTGGTCGGCTCCGACGTGCTCGTCCCCCCGCCCGACACCTCGTTCGAGGAGGCGGCGGCGGACTTCACCGGCGACGGCCTGATCCCCGGGTAGTGGCCCCTCCGGCGAACCGGCACGCGACCCACCGGACGAACCACTAGGCGCCTCATATGACTTACCTGGTCACGGGCGCCACCGGCTTCATCGGCAAGCATCTGGTGGAGCGCCTGCTGGCCCGCGACGGCGACGTGCACGTGCTCGTGCGCGCGTCGTCGCGGCCCAAGCTCGAGGCGCTCGTGGCGCGCTGGGGCCACGCCGGTCGTGTCAAGGCCGTGGTCGGTGACCTGGAGCAGCCGCGCCTGGGCGTGGGCGACGCCGACCTCCAGGCGCTGGGCGGGGTCGACCACCTCTTCCACCTCGCGGCGGTCTACGACATGACCGCCGACGAGGAGCGAAACCGCGTGGCCAACGTGGGCGGCACGCGCAACGCGGTGCAGCTGGCCAACGCGCTGGGCGCCGGGCGCTTCCACCACGTCTCCTCGGTGGCCGCGGCGGGGATGTACCGCGGCACCTTCACCGAGTCCATGTTCGACGAGGGCCAGCCGCTGAAGCACCCCTACCACGCCACGAAGTTCGCGTCGGAGAAGATCGCCCGCGAGGAGACAGACGTTCCCTGGCGGGTCTACCGCCCCGCGGTGGTCGTCGGCGACTCGCGCACGGGCGAGATGGACAAGGTCGACGGCCCCTACTACTTCTTCGGGGTGCTCCGGGCCGCCGCCAGCATGCCGTCGTGGATCCCGCTCGTGTCCCCCGAGCTGGGGGACACCAACATCGTGCCCGTCGACTTCGTGGCCGACGCCATCGACCACCTCGCCCACGCCGACGGCTTCGATGGGCAGGCCTTCCACCTGTGCAGCCCCGAGCCCCTCCCGTCGGTCGAGGTGCTCAACGCCTTCGCCCGCGCGGCTGGTGCACCGCGCTTCGCAGCGCGGGTGGGCGGTCGCCCGGCGGCCTGGGCAGTCACGCGCGGTACGGCCGCGGCCACGCAGGCGCCCCTGATCGGCGATCCGTTGCGCCGGCTGCTGGGGGCCTGGGGCATCCCCGCGGAGGTCATCGCCCACCTGGGCTTCACCGCGCGCTTCGATACGGCCGCCACCCAGCGGGCGCTGGCGGGCAGCGGCATCGCCGTCCCGCCGCTGGAGGGCTACGCCGACCGGTTGTGGGAGTACTGGGAGCGCAACCTGAGGTAGTGGTCCCTCCAGTGGTCCCTCCGCCACGCGACTCACCGGAGGAACCACTAGGTTGCGCTCATGGCTGACGTGGTGCGTGGAGTGGGAGGAGCGGCGCGGCTGATCGGCGGGGCCGCCAAGGTCGTGGGCCAGCAGGTGCCCGACGAGGTGCTGCGCTTCGGCCGGCGCGCCACCGGCGGGCGCTCGCTGCGCGACGTGGTCACGGGCCGCCACGTCATGATCACCGGCGCGTCGTCGGGGATCGGGCTGGCCGCGGCGATGAAGATCGCGCAGGCCGGGGGCATCGTGCTGCTCGTCGCGCGTACGCCCGAGACGCTCGAGTCCACGCGCGAGGCGATCACGCAGGCCGGCGGCGAGGCGCACGTGCACCGCTGTGACCTGTCGGACTTCGAGGACATCGACCGCATGGCCGCCGAAGTGCTCGAACGCCACGGCCACGTCGACGTGCTGGTCAACAACGCGGGGCGCTCCATCCGCCGCTCGCTGGCGCTGTCCTACGAGCGCTTCCACGATTTCGAGCGCACCGTCCAGCTCAACTACCTGGGCGCGGTGCGCCTCATCCTGCGCCTCGTCCCCCCGATGCGCGAGCGCCGCTACGGGCAGATCGTGAACATCTCCTCGATCGGAGTGCAGACCAACACACCGCGCTTCTCGGCCTACGTGGCCTCCAAGGCGGCGCTCGACGCGTTCTCGCGCTGCGTCGCCCCGGAGATGATGGACGACAACGTCACCATCACCACCATCCACATGCCGCTGGTGCGCACCCCGATGATCGCGCCCACGGGCATGTACAAGTCCTTCCCGACGCTGTCGCCCGACGAGGCTGCCGGCCTCATCACCGACGCGATCATCCACCGGCCCAAGCGCGTCGGCACGCCGCTGGGCAACCTGGGCCAGATCCTCTACGCGGCCAACCCCAAGTCGATGGACGTCACCCTGGGGGCGGCCTACAAGCTCTTTCCCGACTCGGCGGCGGCGCGGGGCGAGAAGAAGCAGGTCGGGCCGGACGACCCCGAGGGCGAGGCCGACGACGACGGGCTCACACGCAGCGCCCGGGTCTTCGCGCAGATGATGCGCGGCGTGCACTGGTAGGTGACGCGAGGC
>JBBJOB010000235.1:0-3491 GCA_037721455.1 Solirubrobacteraceae bacterium
CGCCAGCAGCGCCTGACCGGCGACCTGGCCTGGCTGACCGTCGGGGCCGCTGTGGCCACCGTGCTCGCCGAGGCCATCGACGCAGCGGACGGGCTCGATCCCGCCGGGATCAGCGTCTACCTGCTGGACAGCCCCGCGGGCGTCGCCCGGACCGCCGTGGTGGCGCTCGCCCTCGTGGCGGCACTGACGTGGCGGCGGCTCCCGCGCACGGGGGCCGCTCTGATCGTCCTGGCCCTGGGGGCGATCGCGGCGTCGGGGCACGCGGCCTCGGCGACGCCACGTCTGGCCGCGGTCGCCAACGACTGGCTGCACCTGGTGGGCGGGGCGCTGTGGCTGGGCGGGATGGCCTTCCTCGCCGCGGTCTGGGGGCCGAGCCTGCGCCGGGGCGGGGCCGGCGCGCGCCGTGCGGTCGCGCGCCACGTGCTGCCCGCCTTCGGACGCGTCGCCCTGCCCGCCTTCGTGCTGGTGGCGGGCACGGGCCTGGTCAGCCTGGTCTTGCAGCTCGGTTCGCCCAGCGCCCTGTGGACGACCGACTACGGCCGGCTGCTGGGCGTGAAGATCGTCGTGGTGGGACTGATCGCGCTGGCCAGCGCCGTGCACGCCCTGCGCCTGCGCCCGCGCCTGCTGGCCGTCCATCCTCCCCCGCGCGAACGCGACGTGCGGCGCCACTGGCGCCTGGTGCGCTTCGAGCCCGCGATGGCCCTGGGCGTCGTGGCCGCCGTCGCGCTCCTGGTGGCCTTCCCGCTGTCGCCCAGCCAGCTCGGCGAGGCCCGTGACGCCCAGGCCGCGTCGCCCTGCGACCCCTGCCCGCTGCCCCGCCCGGCGGCCGACCAGCTCGCGGTGGCCGCCGACGCGGGCATGCAGCTCGTCGGCGCGTGGAGCAGCCGCGACGGCGGGCGGCTGAGCGGCGAGGTGCGGGTGCTCGGGCCTGACGGCAAGCCCTCCCAGGCGCCGTTCCGGGTGCTCGGGGCACGCACCGAGCCGTGCGGACCCGCCTGCCTGCGCTTCTCGATGCGCGCGGCGGACGCCCTGACGGTGGCGGTGGACGAGCCCGGGCGCAGCCACCGCGTCGAGCTGCCCGCCCGCTGGGAGCAGGGCGCCAACGCCCGCGCCCGGCGCATCCTCGAACGCGCGCAGCGCGCCATGCGTGACCTCGACACCGCGGTGGAGCGCGAGAGCACGAGCAGCGGGATCGGGCCGGGCGCACGCACCACCTATCGCATCCAGGCACCCGACCGCATGGCCTGGAGCACCGATCGCGGGATCGAGACGGTCGTGATCGGCGATCGCCAGTGGCGGCGCGCCCCCGGTCTGGGCCCGGGCTGGCAGGAGGGCTCCTACGGCGCCGGCCTGGCCTTTCGCACGCGCACCTGGTTTCGCTGGACGCCGTTCGCGCGGTCCATCCGCCTGCTCGGGGTCGAGCGCGTCGACGGACGACGCCTGGCCCGCCTCGCCCTCTTCGACGAGGGAACACCCGTGTGGATGCGCATCGACGTCGACCTCGAGACCTACCGCGTCCTTCGCGTCCGCTCGCTGACGCCGTCGACCTTCACCACCACCACGTTGTCCGACTTCGATGAGCCCCTGGACATCGTCGCCCCCGAGGAGGCGCCTGATGGACGTTGAGCAGGATCGCCGCAGCCCACTGAGGCTGCTGGGCCGCGGCCTGGCCCTCGTGCTGGCCGGCGCCTTCGTGGCCCTGCTGGTCTACGGCGTGCTCACCCAGGCGCCCGACCCCGCGATCGACGACGCCCTCGCCGACGGACGCGCCGCCCCCGCGCCGGGCTTCAGCCTCGAGGTCCTCGAGCGCGGTGAGCCCGGCGAGCGGCTGGAGGCGGCCTGGCGCCGCGCCGCGCAGGACGGCACGGTGGACCTCCGCGAGCTGCGCGGCACCCCGGTGATGATCAACATCTGGGCGTCGTGGTGCCCGCCCTGCCGCGAGGAGGCCCCGCTGCTGCAGCGCGGCTGGGAGCAGGCCCGCGAGCGGGGGGTGCTCTTCGTGGGGATCGACATGCAGGACGTGCGTGAGGACGCCCGCGACTTCATCGCGCAGTTCGGGCTGACCTTCCCCCATGTCCGCGACCTCAACGACGACACGGCCCGCGCCTGGGGAGCCGCCGGCATCCCCGAGACCTTCTTCCTGGACGCCGGCGGGCGCGTGGTCAGCCACGTGGTGGGCGCGATCAACCCCCAGCAGATGCGCACGGGCATCGAGGCGGCGGCCACGGGCCGCGTGGTGGGCGCCGTGCGTGGCGGGGAGCAGCGACCGCCACGGTAGGCGCGCGCCTGCACCACCGCCCGGTCAGGTCGACAGCGCCGGCGCTGCCGCGCCTCGTCGCCGCTGGCCGGTGATCGCGGCGCCCGCGATCGCGATGATCAGCAGGACGATGCTCGTCCACTGCGCGCTGTTGAGGCCCAGCGCGAGCTCGTCGCTGTCCAGGCGAAAGAAGAAGATCACGAAGCGCCCAACCGCGAAGAGGGCGAGGACCAGCCACACGGGCGTGGTGACGTGCACGAAGCGGTGGCGCAGGGGCCACACCACGGCGAAGATGGCCACGCCCAGCAGCACCTCGTACAGACCGCCGGAGTGGTAGGCCAGGACGGGGCTGGGGACGTCGGCGTCGGGGTGGGTGTTGCGCACGGCGAGGAAGAAGTCGGTGGCCGGGCCGTAGTGCTCGCCGTTGATCACGTCGCCGATGCGCCCGACGGCCACGCCGAGCGGGAGCCCGAGCGCGCCGGCGGCCAGATAGCGCGGCGAGAGGCCACGCCCGCGGACGTACAGGGCGATCGCCCCGGCGGCGACGATGACCCCGCCTCCGAACGTGAACCCGCGGCCGCTGAAGAGCTGCGCCGGGTCCACCAGGCCCGCCGGGTCGTTCTCCAGTAGATAGAAGATGCGCCCTCCCACGATCCCGCCGAGCGCCGCGAGGCTCCCGAAGGTGTAGAGCGGATCGACGTCGAGCCCGTACCCGCGCGCGTAGCGACCGGCGGCCACACCGCCGATCATGATGCCCAGGGCGATGGTGATCCCGTGCCAGGCCAGCGTGACGGGACCGAGCTCGATGGTCGGATCGATGCCGATGGTGATGATGGCGATCATCGACTAGCCAGGCGACGTAGGCGAAGCGCCTCAGCGGCCGAGCATGCGCCGCATCATGTCGCGCATGGCCTCGGCGGAATCGCGGGTGCTGCCCTCGCCGTACCACTCGCGCAGGTAGCCCTCCATCTCGACGATCTCGCGCGCCTGACCCTGCTCGATCTCGCGCGCGAGGCCCTTGAGCTGCTCGTGGTCGGCGCGCTCCTGGGCGTCCTGCGCCATGTCGACCGCGAGCTGGTGGTGGGGGATCATCATGCGCAGGAACATGCGATCGGTGGTGTCGCCGCCCATCATGTCGCGGGGCATCATGCCGCCCATGCCGCCGCCCATCCCCGTCAGGTCGCCGCCCATCCCCATCATGCCGCCGCCCATCATCATCCCGCCGCCCATGCTG
>JBBJOB010000034.1:0-12849 GCA_037721455.1 Solirubrobacteraceae bacterium
CCACAAGTACGCACCGTTCCGGCGGCCGCCGATCACCGCCTGGCGCCACCCGGCGTCCGGTCATGTGCCAGGGGCACACTCGCGGATCGCCGTGCGGCGCCAGCCGGCGCCGGCACCCACCGGCGACGGCACGTACTTGCGGGCAGCGCCACTAGTAAGGAGGCAGGTCCGCGTACCACGCGCCCAGCATCCTGAACGCCGACCAGAAGGCCTTCTTGGCGCCCTCCTCGTCCAGGGCATCGTCGATCAGGGGCACGTAGAGGGCCTCGATCGAGGGTGTCAGGCGCTGTATGCCGCCCGGCCGCGCGGCGACCTCCTCGGCCAGCGGCACGGTGAGATCGTTGAGAACCTCCAGGGCGGCCTCGCCCATGACCACCACGATCCGGGGCTGCACGATGGCCAGCTCCTGCGCCACGCGCGCTACGCAGGCGGGGTCGGCCTGATCGGTGTCGGGCACCGGACACTTGACGCAGACCGTGCCATAAACGGCCAGCGGATCGATGTCCAGACGGCGCAGGGACTTCATCAGCGCGGTGCCCGAGCGGCCGTAGAAGGCGACGCCCTCCTCGATCTCCGCGGGCACCGGCGCGTGCTTGAGCATGAAGACGTCGGCCTGCGGATGCCCCGAGCCCAGCACCGGCGCGCGCGAGCCGCGCGGGCACAGCTCGCAGCCCTGGACGTCACGAGTCAGGAGGTTGAGTTCGCGGATCGCGCGCTCGAGGTACTTCTCGCGGATCTCGTCATCGGTGGCCGGCATCCCGGCGAGGGGGTTCGACGGCGTGGAGGGGCGCTCCTCGCGGTGCATCACGACTTGCGCGTCGCGCGGGCCACGCGCCGCGCCCGGCGCGCCGCCCGGGCGCTGGAGGGCGTGGCCTTGGTCTCGAGGAACTTCAGGGCCTGCACGTAGAGCAGGCTGGCCGGCTTGGTGTGGATCTCCGCCGCTCGCAGGGCCTCCAGGAACTCCTGGGGACCGTTGAAGTCGCGCAGGCGCACGCGGACCGAGCCCAGGCCCTGGGCGACGTGGGAGTCCGAGCCTGCTCCGGCCACGATGCGGTACTTGGCCGCGAACCGCTCGGCCTCCTCGTTGAACGAGCCGATGGCCACGCGAGGGTTGTAGATCTCGATGGCGTCGATGTCCTCCAGCACGGTGAGCAGGTGCTCGTAGTCGGGCACGGAGTGCATGCGGTCGAAGGGATGGGGCACGTAGACCAGGCCGCCCTGGCCCTTGATGGCCGCGACTGTCTGCTCCAGCGTCATGCCCCGCGGGATCTTCTCGTGCAGGAACAGGCCGATGACCTCGCCCTGGTCGGCCGTCTTGACCTCCTCCCCGACAATCACCTTCACGCCGTAGTGCGCGGCCTTCTCCGCGGCCTCCAGGGCCCCCGAGACCTCGTTGTGGTCGGTCACCGCGATCGCCCCCAGGCCCTGGTCGCGCGCAGCGGCCAGCAGCACCTCGACTGGCGTGGCGCAGTCGTGGGAGTGGTCGGTGTGCATGTGCAGGTCGACGTCCAGCAGGGGGCGGGAGGCCAGGCGGCGGCGAACGAGCTCGTCGCCCGGGTCCGTGTGGCGCCGGGCCCCCAGCTCCTCGTAGAGCGCCTCGCAGTCGTCGGCCACCCGCCGCCAGGCGGCCCGCTCGCGCGTGGGCGCGGCGCCATCGCGCAGGCGGTCGCGCAGCGACGCGTCGTCGACGAGGCGGCTGAGCTGTGCGGCCAGCGTGGCGTCGTCGCGGGGATGGAAGGTCAGGCCCGCCGTCCCGTCGCCCAGCAGCTCCTCGTAGACGGGCAGGCTGGAGGCCACCGGCACCGCCCCGGCCACCAGGCCGCGCAGCAGCGTGCCCGGCGCGGGGAAGGCGCCGTCGGAGGCGCAGCAGACCACGTCCGCCCCGGCCAGCACCTGCGCCTCGGAGGCCTCGGCGGGGGCGATGAAGCGCACCCGCTCGCGCAGATCGGCGCGCAGGGCCGTCCCGCCGGCCGGCCCGCGCGCCGTTCGCACCACCGCCTCCCACGGGCCCGCCGCCTGCACACTGCGCAGCGCGCGCAGGAACAGGCGCAGCGCGGGGCGCTCCTCGGCGTCCAGGAAGGCGATGCGCACGGGCGCACCCGGCTCTTCGGCGGCGCGCGGGAGGGGCGTGTCGGCCCCAGGCGCGAGCAGCGCGTAGTCGCCGGGGAAGTAGCGCGCCATGAGGTTGGCGGTGGCCCGGTAGGAGGCCGTCCGCGCGTCGAGACGCCCGAAGACCAGGCGCACGACCTTGCGCGCGACCTGGGTCGAGAGCCCGTGCTCGCTGGGCAGGTGGAACGTGCCCACGTTCAGCGCACGGGAGTGGCGCAGCGCGGCCGAGGCCACGCTGGGCGCGAAGGGCTCGTGGACGTGGCAGATGTCCAGGGGCAGGTGGGTGAGGGCGTCCTCGACCGTGCGCGAGACGTCGATGGGCAGAGCGGGCACCCGCCGTGCCGCGGTGGGCGCGGGCAGCACCTCGCCCACGGCGAGCACCCGCGGCGGCTCGCCCGGCGCGGGCAGCAGGGAGTCCGCCCCCCCCTCGCGCAGCGCCGCCCGGGTGGCCCGCACCAGGTCGTTCGAGCGTGCGGGAGCGAGCACGACCACGCGGTGGCCGCGCGCGGCCAGCTCCCCGCCGACGCGCGCCACCCACGTGTTGAGCTCGGACCCCTCCACGTCCCAGGCGTGGGGGGTGACCTGCGCGACTGCGAACGTCACGCGCCGAGGATAGGGCGGACCCGTCGGGACGCTGGGGTCAGTGCTCGACCGCGCTCGGGCTCTTCGCGGCCTTCTGCGCTGCCTTCTTGGCCGCCGCGCCCGCCTTGGCCTCGCGCGCGTGGTCGGCGATGAAGCGCTCGGTGGCCTCGCGGGCGAGATTGTCGGGACGCTGGTTCATCGGCGACTTCATGAGATACGAGCTGGGCCCGTCGAGCTGGCCGCTGACGCCCTCGTTGAGCGCGAGCTTGCAGCAGCGCACGGCGTCGATGACGATCCCCGCGCTGTTGGGCGAGTCCCAGACCTCGAGCTTCATCTCCAGGTTGAGCGGCACGTCGCCGAAGGCCTGGCCCTCCACGCGGATGTGCGCCCACTTGCGGTCGGTGAGCCACGGCACGTAGTCCGAGGGGCCGATGTAGACGTCGTCGGCGGGCAGCTCGTGATCCATGATCGACGTCACGGCGTTGGTCTTGGAGATCTTCTTGGACTCCAGGCGCTCGCGCTCGAGCATGTTGAAGAAGTCCATGTTGCCGCCGACGTTGAGCTGGGAGGTGCGCAGCATCTTCACGCCGCGGTCGCCGAACAGGCGGGCCAGCGTGCGGTGGACGATCGTCGCGCCGACCTGGGACTTGATGTCGTCGCCCACGATGGGCAGCCCGGCCTTCTGGAAGCGCTTGTTCCAGTAGTCCTCGCGGGCGATGAAGACGGGGATGCAGTTCACGAAGCCACAGCCGGCCTCGAGGATCTGCTCGACGTACCACTTCGTGGCCTGCTCGGAGCCCACCGGGAGGTAGGAGACGACGACGTCGGTCTGCGTCCGGCGCAGGATCTCGATTATGTCGGCCGTCTCGCCCGGCGCCTTGGTGATCCGCTGCTTGAGGTACTTGCCCAGCCCGTCGTGGGTCATGCCGCGGTGGACCGGCACGCCGAGCTGCGCGGGCACCTCGGCGAACTTCATCGTGTTGTTCTGCCCGGCCCAGATGGCCTCGCCCAGGTCCTTGCCGACCTTGTCGGCGTCGATGTCGAAAGCGGCGGTGAACTCGATGTCGCCGACGTGATAGCCGCCCAGGTCGACGTGCATGAGGCCCGGCACGGGTTGCGCGGCGTCGGCGTCGGCGTAGAACTGCACGCCCTGGACGAAGGCCGAGGCGCAGTTGCCCACGCCGATGACCGCCACGCGCACCTTGTCGCGCTGGTAGCGGGGGGCGCCGTCGTGGGACGCGCCGTTTCCGTTGGATGGGGTCAAGTCAGTGGTTCCTTATCTGGATCGGACGTCGAGGAGCGGGAGCGGATGTCGCTTGCGCGACTTGGGGGGCCGCCTCGGGCAGCGGCACCGACGGCGAAGCCGTTGGTCGATTACGGCCCTCGGCACCCCTAACCCGTGTGGGGCCGCGCGTTACGCCGGCGGTGGCGGGGCGTTGAGCGCCCGGCGCACGTGGAGGATGCGCTGCACCGTGGTGACCACGGTGAGCACCGCCAGCGTGTAGATGGCGACCTCCAGCAGCCCCAGGCCGGCGAACAGCAGGCCGATGGCGATTATGACCACCCGGACCGGTCGGGTGGCCAGGCCGACCTTGCACTCCACGCCCAGCGCCTCGGCGCGCGCGCGGGTGTAGGAGACCATGAGCGAGCCCAGCACGGCGATGACCACCGCGGCCACGGCGAGGCTGTCGCCCTCCTGGGCGAAGTGCGAGGCCACCGCGGCCAGCACGACGCCCTCCTCCATGCGGTCCAGGGTCGAGTCCAGGAACGCGCCGAACGGGCTGCCCTTGCCGCTCATGCGCGAGTAGCGGCCGTCGAGGGTGTCCATGACCGAGCCGACGATGAAGCTCAGTCCGGCGAGTACGAACTGGTCCTGGGTGACCAGCACGGCGGCGAGCAGGTTGAGTACCAGCCCGGTCATCGAGATCGCGTTGGGCGTCAGGCGCGACTCGATCAGCCGGTTGCGGTAGGACGCCCGCGTGCGCTCGGAGATGAGCGGCCGGGCGCCGCGCGACGGCCGTTGCGTGGTGCGCGGGGAGGGCGGCATCTACGCGGCGATGACGGGTGCCGGGCGCGAGAAGGCCCAGTTGGTGTGCGCGTGGCCCATCCAGTGCGCAGCGTACGCGCCCACCCCCGCGACCGCCGCGCCGAGGAACGCGTCGGCGAGCCAGTGGTTGGCGGTGACCACGATGACCCACGTGACGATCAGGGGGTAGACGGCCCAGAACGCCCGCGCGCCCGGGTGGCGCACCAGGCGCATGAGCGGGGCCGCGATCATCACCGCGAACGCCACGTGCATCGACGGAACGGCGGCGTAGGGGTTGAACAGGAGGTCGATCGTCGCGCTGTTGGATGGCACCCCGGTGAACTGCGCGACGGTGTCGGTGAAGCCCCACTCGGGCATGAAGCGCGGCGGCGCGGTGGGGAAGACCACGTAGCCGACCAGCGCGAGCGCGAAGGCCACTAGGAACATGTTGCGCACGAAGAAGAAGCTCTCGTTGCGAAAGAGGTAGATCCACAGCAGCGCGCCGACGGTCACCGTGGTCTGGGTGCTGATGTACATCCAGCTCGCGAAGTCCAGCAGCAGGCCGCCGGTGGCCGCCTGGAGCGTGGGCTCCACGAACAACCCCAGCGTGCGCTCGATGGAGATCAGCGCGCGCGTGTTCTCGAACGCCTGGGTTGCGGCCGCGGGGTCGTCGACGGCGCCCCGCGTGAGGCGGTAGGCGTAGTAGGCCACGGCGAAGATGAGAACCTGGCGGGCCAGGTCGCCGGGCCCGTGCGGCAGGAAGCGAGCCTGCGGGGACAGCGCGCGGGCGGTCATGGACGGTCGCGGAGCTTACCCGGGGGAATCAGCTGCGCCTCGAGTCGGACCGTGCCGGGGCGCGCTGCACGCACACTGAGCCAGTCGCCGGCGGGGGCGATCGTGGCCTCTCCCTGGGTCACGCGCCAGTAGCGGCTGGGCCTGACGCGCAGCAGTGTCTCGCCGGGCCGCTGGGCGTCGAGGGTGACGGCGTCGGGCTCCAGGGCGGTGACGCGGGCGGCGCCCGTGGCCAGGCCGGGGCTCCCCCCGACGGTGAACAGGCGCCAGTCCGCGTTGCGCCAGACCTCGTCGAGGTAGGGGGCGCCGCCGCTCTCGACCAGCTCGGCCTCGTGCCGGCCGGCGGGGTCCAGCGGGACGCCGGGGAGCGCGACGAACGTGACGCCGTGGTCGTGCAGCCAGGCGCGGTACTCGCGCGCGGTGAGCGGATTCCCGTCGCGAAAGAGGGCATTGCGCGTGTCGATCTGGGTCACCCAGCCGCGGGCGAGGGAGATCTGCCGGGCCACGTGGTTCTCGACCCAGTGGGCTCTGGTGAAGGGAACCTCGACGCGCACCGGCGCCCGCGTGCGTGCTTGCACGGCGTCGATGAGCGGAGCGCTGTAGGCGGCGGCCGTCGAGGGGTCGTCGACCACCTTGGCCACCTCGCGCACCGGGCCCCACAGCGTCCACACGGTGAACGCGACGATCGCCGCCGTGGCCAGCGCGCTGCGGCGGCCGGCCAGGAGGGGCAGCGCGCACGCCAGCAGCGCCGCGGCGAAGGTGACCGCGAGGCGGCTCACGTTGCTGCCCATGGGGGAGTCGACGAGCAGCGCGGCGACGACCGCGACGGCGTAGACCGTGGCGCCGGTACGCACGGCGCGCCACCCACGCGGGAGGAGCGCGAGCACCGTGAACGCGGCGGCGAGGGTGACGAGGAAGCCGACCGTCCAGAACGGCTGCCGCCCGCCCTCGGGGAACGCGACGGCGAGCGCGACGGCGGGGACGAAGGCGCCTGCCGCGAGGGCGAGGCCGTGCCACGCCGGCGCAGCGGCCAAGCCCAGGCGAGAGCGGGTCTCGCGACGCTCCTGCGACCCGCCCGCCTCCGCGCCGTTGTCGTGCGCGGTCTCAGCTCGCCCGCCGCCCCCGCGTCCTCGTCGCGCGTCGAGCCGCTGCGCACACTCGCCATCGCGATGCTCACCCCCGCCATCGCGACGAACAGGCCCGCCACGGGGCTCGCCGCGGTCGTAGCGACGGCCAGGGCGGTGGCGAGGAGAGGGCGGCGCCGGTCGAGGGCGAGCACGGCTGCGAGGGCGATCGCCGCGCCCAGGGAGTAGGTGAGGCGGCCGATGACAAGGTCGGCGACCGAGGCCAGGCTGACCAGCAGCGCCCCTGCGCGGGCGCCGGCCGGGGGTAGGTGCGCGCCGGCGAGGCGCTGGAACAGCGCGGTGGCCGCGACCGCGGACAGCGCGCCGGTGACCCAGAGACCCGCCGTGGCAGCCAGCGGCGGGAACAGCAGCGAATAGCCGACGGTGTGGTGGCCGCCGTACCAGGCGTTGTTCCACAGGGTGAAGCCCTCGCGCTCGAACAGATCGACGCGAAAGGCCTGTGCGGCGAGGTCCGGGGTGCGCCACCCCGCGGCGATCCATCCCGCGCACAGCAGCGCCGTGACCACCCAGGCGTGATCGGCGAGCCACGGCGCCGCGGGCCCTCGCTCGCGGCCGCGCGCCGGCCCACGCGTGTCCACGAGCATGGCCTACCAGGCTACGAACTCCTGGGTTGACGAACGGTTGGACTCGGTTAAGGGGACGCTTCAGGTGCAGCGCGGTCTGCCGGCCAGCGCTCGCGCTGGTGACACCGCGATTCCCAGCACCAGCCGTCCGGCCGCGCGGGCCTCCACCCGCGTCCACCCCCCGGGAGCGCGGCGCACGCAGCCGGCGCCCTCGACGACGGCCCGGTGGGGCGTCCAGCGCAGCGCCACCGTGGCCGCGGCGCCGCGCCCGGGCGCGCGCAGGGTGACGCGATCGGGCCCCAGCGCGACGCCGGCGAGCTCGCCGCGCACGAGTGCGCCCGGCGCGCGCACCTCCCACACCATCCAGTCCTCGGTGCGCCACACGGGGCGCAGCCAGCCGGGCGGGCCGGCGCGCAGGAGGGCGGCCTCGCTGCGCCCGCCGTCGTCGATCGGCGCGCCGCGGGGCAGGGCGACGAAGCGCACCGCGCGGTCGGCCAGCCAGCGCCGGTAGGTCTCTGGGTCCAGGCGTTGCTTGTAGAGCAACGCGCCCTCGGCGCGGTCGAGCTGGCGCAGCCAGCCGCGGGCCATGGGCACGTGCGGGGCGACCCAGCGCGCCTCTCCGTGGTCGGCGGTGGGCACGACCTCCACGCGGAAGGGCTCAGAGCCCCCCTGCGACCGGAGGAAGCCGACGAGCGGCGCGTGGAAAGAGGACTCCACCGCCGGGTCCCCCGCCGCGCGCTCCCAGTCGCGGATCGGGGGGTACAGCGCCCAGTAGACGAACGCGGGAGCCAGCGCCACCACCGCCCACCGGCGGTTATCCCATAGCGCCGCGACGAGGGCCGGGCCCGCCACCAGCGCGCCCAACCGTGTCGCGTTGCCGCCCAGTGCGTTGGGCACCAGGAAGGCGGTCAAGAGGAGCGCCGCGTAGACCACCGCCCCGGCGCGCAGCGCGTGCGCCTCGCGCGGCACGAGCAGCGCGACCGCCATTGCCGCCGCCAGCGCGGGCCAGAACGCCGAGGCCACGAACGGCTCGGTCCCCGGCTGGGGGAAGAGGCTCAGCAACGCGATCGCGGGCACGCCCGCGCCCGCGAGGAGAGCGAGCGGAGCGGCGGCGGAGCGGCGGCCCAGCGGACTCGCCGCGCGGGCGAGCGCCCCGCCCGTCCCCCGTGCACGCGGCTCGAGGCCGCGCCGGCCCCACCCCCGTCGTACCGCGGCCCACCCCAGCCCCGCGCCCGCCACCGCCAAGAACAGGCCCGCCACTGGGCTCGCGGCGGTCGTCAGCACCCCCAGCGCCAGCGCGGGCAGCGGCCGCCGCCGGGTCGCCAGGAGCACGGCCGCGAGCCCGAGCGCGAGCCCCAGCAGGAACGTCACCCGCCCGGTCCACAGGTGGGCGCGACCGCCGCGGCGAAGGCCATGGCCGCGACCCGACCGCCGCGCCCCGCGTCCCCGGCCAGCCGCTCGAACGCCGCCGCCGCGCCCACCGCGGCAAGCGCGCCGGTGAGGTGCACCCCGAGCCACGCCATGAGCGGCGGCGAGAGCAGGCTGTAGGGCAGCGTCGCATGGCCCGCGTACCACCCGTTGTCCCAGGCCACGTAGCCCGCGCGCTCGAAGAGTCCCGCGCGGTAGGCCTGCGCAGCGAGGTCCGCGCTGAGCGGGGCGAGGGCGACGTAGAGCGCTCCGAGCGCCGCGGTCAGGAGCCACGCGGGCGCGCGGCGCAGGTCAGGCCCCGGCCAGGAAGCCCGCGACGCGCTCCACCACCTCGGGGCGGTCGAGCCACGGCCAGTGGCCGGCGTCGTCCACCAGCTCGAGCGTCGCGTCGCCCAGCGCGGCGGCGTAGCCGTGGGCGAAGCGCTCGGGGATGTAGGGGTCCGCGCGGCCCCACAGCACCAGCGCGGGGCAGGCGATGCGCCCCAGCCCCTCGCCCGCGCGGGCCAGCTCGGCCTCGGGCGCGCCGCGGTAGAGCCGCACGATCGCCCGCTGGGTCCCCTGGTCGAAGTGGGCATCGACCTCGTCGAGGAAGCGGTCGGGCATGAACCCGCGGCGCGGCGTCGCCTCGCGCGTGACTAGCTTGACAACCGGTCGCACCATGCTCCCCACCGCGAGCTCCCCGAGCATCCGCGTGCGCCACATCCGCGCCCAGCGGTGCCAGCGGTAGCCGGGCAGGAAGGGAACGGCGTTCATGACCACCAGGCGCTCCACGCGCTCGGGCTCGCGCATAGCCCACAGCAGCCCCACCACGCCCCAGTCGTGCACCACGAGACGCACCCGCTCGACCTCCCGCTCGGCCAGGAAGCGCTCCAGCCACGCCGCCAGCCCGTACATCGTGTAGTCGTTGTCGGCGCGCTTGGTCGTGCGCCCGAAGCCGGGCAGGTCGGGCGCCAGCCCGCCGGTCACCGCCAGGAAGTCAACCCAGTCGTCGCTGCTCGTGGGCACCCCGTGGAGGTAGAGGACCGGCACGCCGTCCACCGGCGCCTCGCGCCAGAACACCGGCTGATCGTCCATCTCCCCCCTCCGCTCGATCACCTCGGGCATCGGCGCGCCACGGTAGTGCACCGCCACCGGGCCGCGTGGGTGAAGCGCCAGGGCCGCCTCAGGGCTCGTCCGATCGAATACCGTCCGGCTGCGATGCGGACCCTGTGCCTCGGTGAGGCGATCGTCGACCTCGTGTGCCGGCGGCCCGTGGCCTCCCTGGTGGAGGCCGACGCCTTCGCCCCCTTCTTCGGCGGCGCGTCGGCCAACGTCGCGGTGGCCTGCGCGCGCGCCGGCGGACAGGTGGCGCTGGCCGGCGGCGCGGGCGCCGACGCCTGGGGCGGCTGGCTGCGCGAGCGGCTGGAGGCCGAGGGCGTGGGCACCGAGTGGTTCGCCCTCGTCGAGGGGCTGCGCACCCCGGTGGCCTTCGTGACCGTGGACGAGCACGCCGAGCCGATGTTCACCATCTACGGCGAGGGCATCGAGGCCACGATCGAGGCGGTGGCCGGGCACCTGGAGGAGGCCGTCGGCGAGACGGACGCGCTGTTCATCGGCTCCAACACCCTTGTCGGGGAGCGCGAGCGCGAGCTGACCCTGGCGGCCCGGGAGCGTGCGCTGGCCCTGGGCCACCCGATCGTCTTCGACCCCAACTTCCGCCTGCACCGGTGGTCGGGCCCAGGCGCCGCAGCGGCCGAGGCCCGCGGCCTGCTCGAGGGGTGCTTCATGGTCAAGTGCAACCAGCGCGAGGCGTCGCTCATCACGGGCGAGAGCGACCCCGAGGCGGCGGCGGCCGGACTGCTCGCCGCCGGCGTGCGCCACGTGGTCATCACGCGCGGCGCCGCCGGCGCGATGCTGCGCGCCCAGGGGCTGCGCCGCGACGTGCCCTGCGCCCCGGTGCAGGCCGTCAACACCACCGGCGCGGGCGATGCCTTCGTCGGCGTGCTGCTGGCCCGCCTGGGCCAGACGGACTTCTACCCGCCGGCCCTCGCCGCCGGCCTGCCCGACGCCGTCGCCGCGGCCACGCAGGCCGTGACGCGATGGGGCGCGGTGGAGTGAGCGCCGCGCGGCGGCGGGCGCCCGCGGCCGGCGCCGCCGCCCGGGCGCCCTGGCGTCCGCCCGCCCGCGACCGCGTCGCGCGCATCCGCGCCCGCCTGAGCGAGGTCTACGGCGTCCCGGTCGCGCCACCCCACGGTGACGGCCTGGCCGAGCTGGTGCTCACCGTGCTCAGCCAGTCGACCAACGACCGCAACCGCGACGTCGCCTTCCTGGGCCTTCGGGACCGCTTCGGGGCCTGGGAGGCCGTCCGCGACGCGCCCGTCGAGGAGGTCGAGCAGGCCATCCGCCCGGGCGGCATCTCCAAGGTCAAGTCCCGGCGTATCCAGGCCATCCTCGAGGCCATCGGCGACCCCCTCGACCTCTCGCATCTCGCCGACCTGTCGGTCGAGCACGCCCAGCGCGAGCTGTGCGCGCTGCCCGGCGTCGGGCGCAAGACCGCCGCCTGCGTACTGCTCTTCGCCTACGGTCGCCGCGACGTCCCCGTCGACACCCACGTCAGCCGCGTCGCCGGCCGCCTGCACCTCCTGCGCGAGAAGGCCCCCTTCGAGGAGCTCCACGACGCGATGCTCGCCCTCACGCCCCGCGGCGCCGAGCTCGAGCTCCACATCAACCTCCTGCGCCACGGCCGGCGCACCTGCGAGGCCCGCCGGCCCCGCTGCGAGGAGTGCGCGTTGCGCCGGATGTGCCCGTCGAGGCGGGTGTGACGGGGCCATCCCCACGACCGGTTGGAGGTGCAGCTGTGCCGATGGCTCCTTGGACGGAGGACCAGCCGCCGTCGCGCACCAGCTTGGAGAGGCCGCGATTCATGCGCCATGGCCACAGCGGCCCGCCGTAGACGAACGCGGTGTAGGCCTGGACCAGCGTCGCGCCGGCTGCGATGCGCTCGAAGGCGTCCGCCGGGGTCTCGATGCCACCGACGGAGATAAGCACCAGCCGCTCTCCGACCCGGCTGCGCAGGCGCGCCAGCACCTCGGTCGCCCGCGCCTTGAGCGGGGCCCCCGAGATCCCACCCGACACCTCGTCCCGGGTGCCACCTCGCAACACCGCGTGGTCGATCGTGGTGTTCACGGCGACGATGCCGTCGACCCGCAGCTCCAGCGCGAGATCGGCGATCGCGTCGATCTCCCGGTCGCTGAGGTCGGGGGCGATCTTGATGAGCAGCGGAAGGTGGGGCCCACCCGCTGGCAGCGCGCCGCGCACAGCGCCGACCAGAGCGGCGAGCTGATCGGCGGACTGCATGTCCCTCAGCCCGGGCGTGTTGGGGGAGCTCACGTTCACGACCAGGTAGTCAGCGCAGTCCGCAACCTGCCGCGCGCACGACACATAGTCGGCCCCGACGTCCTCGAACGGCACCACCTTCGTCTTGCCGATGTTCACCCCGACGATCGTCTGCCTCGTTTTGCGCCCCAGACGCTCAGCGATCACGGCCGCGCCCGAATTGGGAAAGCCCATGTTGTTCACCAGCGCGCGCTCACCGCTGCGGCGAGACACCCGAGGTCGGGGGTTCCCGGGTTGGGGACGTGCCGTGACGGTCCCGACCTCGACGAAGCCGAACCCCAGCGCGCCGAGCCCTTCGAACCAGGTCCCCTCCTTGTCCACGCCCGCCGCCACGCCGAGAGGGCTGGGGAAGTCCAGACCCAGCGCCCGCACACGCAACCCCGGATCCCGGTGCCCCAGCAGCCGGCCCAGCAACCGACGAACCGGGCCTGGGCGGGTCGCGGCCCGTATCGCCGACCCAGCAAGACGATGAGCGGCTTCCGCGTCCAGGCGCTCGAGAACGAGCCTGAACAGGACGCGGTAGACGGGCGCGGACGTGGAGGAGCGGCTCAAGGCAGACGCATTGTCCCACCGCGGTGGGCGACCGCAGACTTTTCCGGCAACACGAACTCGTCGGGCAGAACCGCAAAGAGGGTGCGGTCTTCGCGCCGGCGGCGAGCAGGTATCCCACCTCGCCCAGCGCCGGGTCCTCCGCGTCGGGACGCCGGATGTCGCAGGAGCCAAGCATGACGCCCGACGTCGCATCGACGATGGCCAGAGCGACCGCACGTCCCAGCCCCGTGCGCGCCCGACGCGGCGGGACCAGCCGCCCACGATCTGCCATACTCAC
>JBBJOB010000035.1:0-12848 GCA_037721455.1 Solirubrobacteraceae bacterium
GCGCCCGCATGGCTCCCGCCACCGATCTGCGCGCGGCGATCGCCTCGAACCCGGTCTGGTACCACAGCATCGAGCTGGCGCCCGGGCTGGTCACTCCGGGGCACATCGACCTGCGGCCCGCGGCCCGGCGGGTGCTGCCCGAGCGGATGGAGGGCCGGGCGCTGGACGTCGGCACCTTCGACGGCTTCTGGGCCTTCGAGCTGGAGCGCCGCGGCGCACAGGTTGTGGCCATCGACGTCGAGACCGTAGACCAGGCGCAGTGGCCTCCGATCCACCGTGAACGCCTGGAGGCCGCGGCGCGGAACATGGAGATTCAGCTCGGCCGCGGGTTCGCGATCGCCAGGGAGGCGCTGGGCTCGCGGGTGGAGCGGGTCATCTGCCCGGTCGGCGAGCTCACCTGTGAGGCGATCGGCGGGCCGGTGCGCCACGCCTTCCTCGGCGCGCTCCTGCTGCACCTGCGCGACCCCGTCGGTGCGCTGGAGCGCGTGCTGCATGCGCTGGAGCCGGGCGGGCGGCTGCTCCTGCTGGAGCCCGTGGACCCACGCACGACCCTGCTGCATCCGCGCCGGCCGGTCGCGCAGTTCCGCGCGCTGGCCACCGACTTCACGTGGTGGAAGGCCAACCTCGCGACGCTGCGAGCCTGGCTGCGCACCGCCGGCTTCGCCCCCGAGGGGCGCCCGCTCCTGCTGCTTCCACGCGGGCACGCGGGCATGGATCGCGTTCCCACCGTGGCGCTGACCGCGCGCCGGCCCGTCTCCTCAATCTAGGCGCGGCAGCGCACGCAGCCGACGGAGCATCACGACAGCAAGGGGCACGGCGATCAGCAGTCCGGCCACGGGAAACGTCAGCATGGCGCTGTTCTCGAAGCCCGAGCACGCCTGCTTGAAGCACGAGCCGAAGCTGACCACGAAGCCGACGACCAGCCCGGTGAGCGGCAAGCCGACGAGCACGCAGATGATGCCCGCCACGAACAACACCTTTTCGTAGAAGATCCCGCGCTGCTCGGGGGCCAGCCGGCGCGCCTTGCGGACGAAGGCGGCCGCCAGGGCCGCAGCCGCGGCGACGAGACCCACGACGACGGCGACGCCCAGCGCGTCCTGCGCGAACGTCGACCCGTCGGCCTCCTGCCCCACCGTCCGGGGATCGCAGCCAGGCGTCTGCCGGCACTCCTCCAGCCGAGCGGTGAGATGGGACACGCTCGGGGTACCCGGCGGCCCTGGGGTTGTTACCGCTCGGAGGCGGGCTCCCGGCGGTCGCCGATGTCCTCGCCCGTCCCGCCGGCGCTCTGGGCCTGCAGCTCCCCGGCCAGCGAGGGCGGCTGGCCGAGCTGGCCCAGCTCGGCGGTGTCACGGCCGAAGAGCAGGCCCACGTTCCAGTCGGCCAGCAGCCGCCAGCGGCGCCCCATGCCCGGCATCATGGCCAGGTGGTAGGTGCGGGTGAGCAGGAAGGCGGGCAGCCCGCGCCAGCGGATGCCCATGGTCGCGGCGACCGCCTCACGGCGGCCCAGCTCGGCGAAGAAGCCCTTGGTCTTGTAGCGGAAGGGACGCACACGGCCGCCGCCGATGCTCGCCGCCACGTTGCGCGCGGCCAGGCGCCCCTGGCGCAGGGCGTGCTGGGCGGTGGGCGGCGTGGGTTGCCTGCCCTTGTGGGCGGGGTCGGGGACCGCGGCGGCGTCGCCGACCGCCCACACGTTGGCGTGGCCCTCGACACGCAGCCGGCGATCCACCCGCAGGCGTCCGCCGTCGTCGACGGGCAGGCCCAGGCGCGCGACGATCGGGTGGGGCTTGACGCCCGCCGTCCACACCAGCGTGCGGGTGGGCACGACCTCGCCGCCGGCCAGCGTGACCGACCGGGCGGTGACCTCCTCGATGGTCGTCGAGGTGCGCACCTCGATCCCGCGGCCGCGCAGCTCGCGGGTCGCGTGCTCGCCCAACTGCGGCGCGGCCTCCTGCATCACGCGGTCCTTGGCCTCGACGAGGATCCAGCGCATCCCGGTCGCCGCGCAGCGGGGGTAGAGGTCGAGCACATCGGCGGCGAAGTCCTGCAGCTCGGCCAGACCCTCCACGCCGGCGTAGCCCGCGCCCACGACGACGAAGGTGAGGTACTCCCCACGGCGGTCGGGGTCGTCGAGGGTCTCGGCCAGCTCGAGCGAGCGGATGAGCCGGTTGCGCAGCGCGATGGCCTGGGGCAGCGACTTGAAGCCGATCCCGTGCTCGGCCAGGCCGGGGATGGGCAGCGTGCGCGACACCGAGCCCAGCGCGACGATCAGGTGGTCGTAGGTGAGCTCCTCGACGTGGCCCTCGTGGGACCGGACCTGGAGGCAGTTGCGCTGCGGCGCGGCGCCGACGACTGTGCCCAGGCGAAGGTCGGTCCGGTTGAGGTGCTCACGCAGGGGGACGACGACATGGCGCGGCTCCAGCGAACCGCCCGCCGCGCCCGGCAGCAGCGGCGTGTAGAGCATGAAGTTGACGTCGTTGACCAGCGTGACGCGGGCGCTGTGGGGCGCGAGGCGGCGCTCCAGGGTGCGCGCGGCGTAGAGGCCGCCGAAGCCCCCTCCGGCGATGACGACGTGCCAGGCCATGGTCGCGGGCCAGGCTACCCGGGGCGGCGGAGCAGCAGCGCGGCCCAGGTGTCGGTCTCCTTTCGGGCGTGCTCCTCGTAGCCCCTTCCCGCGAAGGCCCCCGCCACCTCGTCGGCCTCGGTGGTCAGGAGGCCTGAGGCGATCAGCGCTTGCGGGGGTGGTGCTGCGAAGCCTTGTCGGGCTGCATTGAGGAGCAACGGGCGGAGGAGGTTGGCCAGGGTGGTCGGTGCGCTCGGGATCGGGCCGTCGCGCAGGAGGTCGAACCGGGTGGCCTGGACGGTGGTTGCGTTGGCCGCGGCGTTCGTCCTGGTGGCCTCGATCGATTCCCTGTCGTGGTCGACGGCGTGGACCGGGTTGAAGCCGAGCTTTGCGGCGGCCACTGCCAGCACCCCCGAGCCGCAGCCCAGATCCATGAGCGGGCCTTCGGGCTCGAGCTCGAGCAGCAGCTCCAGGCACAGCCGCGTGGTGTCGTGCGCGCCGGTGCCGAAGGCCTGCCCGGGGTCGATGACCACCTCGATCAGGTCGTCGCGTGCGGGCGCCCACGGCGGTCTGAGGTGCAGTCGCCCGCCGATGACCACGGGCTGGTGGAACGCGCGCCAGCGGTCGGCCCAGTCGTCGTCCACGGTGGTGGTCACCACCTCCACCAGCGCACCGCCGACCACCGCCTCGACCTCGGGCAGCGCCGGCAGCTCCCCCGGCGCCCCGTAGACCGCGTACTCCACGCGGTCGCCCAGGTCGATCTCCTCCACCCCGGCGGGCGCCAGCGCCAGCAGCTCCGCCAGCGCCACCTCGGCCTCGTCCCGTCGCACCCGGATCGCGAGGCGGATCATGAGCGTTCACGCGCCAGATCGGGGCCTGAGGGGGGCGAACCACAGGCGCTTGGCGCCTTATGGGCCATATGGGCCGAAAAAGCGCCACGCGATCCACCGAGGCCACGATTGCCGGGTTCATGGCAAGCCATGAAGGGGTGGCCAGCCGCTGGGAGCTCGAGGCACTGGGCCTGGGCCGTGACGCGATCACGAAGCGAGCACGAAGCGGGCGCCTGCACCGGGTTCATCAGGGCGTCTATGCACTTCACTCCTCCCTCACCAGCAGAGGCCACGCCCGCGCCGCCGTGCTCGCCTGCGGCAACGGAGCGGTCCTGAGCCATCGCAGCGCCGCGCACCTGCACGGGCTCTTCAGAGCAGGCCCACAGCGGATAGAGATCACGATCCCGACGAGCAACGGCCGCAAGACCCGCCCCGGCATCACCCTCCACCGCTGCGCGCTGAGCGCAACGGAGGTGACGAAGAACGGCTGCCTCCCCCTCACCAGCCTCGCCCGCACCCTCCTCGACGTTGCGGAGGTGGTGCCACACCGCATCGTCATCGCCGCCATCGATCGCGCGGAGGAGCTCCGCATCCTGGATCTCAACCAGGTCCAGGCTGTCCTCGATGCTCACCCGCACCGCCACGGCGCCGCGAAGCTGACCAAAGCGATCGCGGAGTACGCGCAGGAGCCGGTGTTGCGCAGCATCCTCGAGCGCGAGTTCCTCGCCCTGTGCGAGAAGCACGACCTCCCCACGCCCCACGCCAACCGTTCTCTGGGCCCCTACGAGGCCGACTTCCACTGGCCCGAGCATCGCCTCATCGTCGAGACCGACGGGCGGGCTCACCACCAGCGCCGACGCCAGTTCACCAAGGACCGCGTGCGCGATGCCGAACTGCTCGCGCAGGGCTGGCGCACCGTGCGCTTCACCTACGCCCAGGTCGTCCACGAAGCGGCCTGGGTCGCCGGCATCCTGCGCCGGGCGCTCACACGTGCAGCGCGCGCTTGAGCTTGCCGAGCAGCGACTCGTCGGAGCGCAGGTTCTCCTCGGTGATGGAGTCGGCCAGGCGGCGGGCCAGGTCGCGCTGCTCGCGCGTCAGCCGGCGGGGGACGACGACGTTGACGATCACGCGCAGGTCGCCGCGCCGACCCGGGCGCTGCAGGACGGCCATGCCGCGTCCGCGCAGGGTGATCGTCTCGCCCGGCTGCGTGCCCGGCTCGATCTCCAGTTCCACGTCGCCGTTGAGCGTCGGGGCGGCCAGCTCGGTGCCCAGTGCGGCCAGGGGAGCGGCGACGTCGACCACCGTCACGAGGTCGTCGCCGTCGCGCACGAAGCGCTCGTCGGCGCGCACCGCCACGTGGAGGTAGAGGTCGCCGGCGGGAGCGCCCGCCTCGCCGGCGTGGCCGCGGCCGGTCACGCGGATGCGCTGGCCGTCGGCGATGCCCGCGGGCACGTCGACGCTGAGCGACCGGCGCGCCACCTCGCGCCCGCGCCCGGCGCAGCGCTCGCAGGGCTGCTCGGGCACCTTGCCTTCGCCCCCGCACACGTCGCACTCGACCTGGCGCACGACCTGGCCGAACGGCGTGCGGGCCGACGCGCGCAGCGCGCCCGCGCCCCCGCAGCGCTCGCAGGTGTGGATCGGGGTGCCGGGCTGCGCGCCGTTGCCCGAGCAGCGCTCGCAACGGTCGACGACCTCGACGTCGACCTCGGTGCTAACCCCGGTCGCGGCCTCGGCGAGATCTATCTCCACCGTGGCCTGCGCGTCGGCCCCCTGCGCCGGCCCGCGGCCGCCGAAGCCGAAGATGCCTCCCCCGCCTCCGCCTCCGCCTCCGCCGAAGAACGCGTCGAACAGGTCGGAGACCGAGCCGAAGGCGCCGAAGTCGGGCTCCTGGCCGCCGGTGCGCAGGCCGTCGTGGCCGTAGCGGTCGTAGGTCGCGCGGCGCTCGGGGTCGGACAGGATCTCGTAGGCCGACGCGGCCTCCTTGAACTTCTCCTCGGCCTGGGGGTCGTGAGCGTTGACGTCGGGGTGCAGCTCGCGGGCAAGGCTCCGGAAGGCCTTCTTGACCTGGGCCTCGTCGGCCTCGCGGCCCACGCCGAGGACCTCGTAGGGATCGGTGCGCATGGCTCTAGGCGTCGTCGTGGGCGTCGGTGACGTAGCGGGAGAGCTGCAGCGCGGCCTCGCGCACGGTGGCGATGGCCACGCCATAGTCCATACGCATCGGCCCGAGCACGGAGACGGTGCCCAGCGGGCGGTGGGTGAGGCCGTAGGTGGCGCCGACCAGCGCGAGCTGACCCAGCGCCGGCAGCTCGAGCTCGGCCCCGATGCGCACCACCACGTCGCGCGCGCCCAGCGCGGCGCGCAGCACCCCCAGCAGGGTGAAGCGGCGCTCCAGCACGCCCACCAGGTCGTGGATCTGTGAGAGGTCCTGCAAGCGGTTCTCGCTAAGCAGCCGCGCGGTGCCGTCGACGTAGAGCGTCTCGTCGGCGGTGGCGGCCAGCTCGAGCAACGCGGGGCTCAGCTCGTCCAGGAAGGCGCGCTCGGTGGGCGTCAGGGCCGGATCGTCCAGGCGCCTGGCCAGCATGCGCGCGCCCAGGCCCAGGCCGACGAGCTGCTCGTTGAGGTACTCGGCCGCCCAGGCCACGAGGCCGTGGTCGACCGGGCCCTCGAAGGTGAACATGCGCTTGGTCACTCCGCCGGTGGAGGTGATCACCACCACCATGAGCACCTGGGGCTGGAGCACGAGCACCTCGACGTGGCGGATGGTCGCCGTGTCGATCGGGGGGGCGGTGACCAGCGCGAGCAGGTTGGTGACCTGGGAGAGCGTCTCCGTGGTCGCGCGCATGGCCGCGTCGACCTCGCCGCGCACCAGCGACAGCTCGAGCGTGCGCTCACGCCGCACGGGCGCGACCAGGAGACGGTCGACGAAGAAGCGGTAGCCCGCGTCGGTGGGCACCCGGCCCGCCGAGGTGTGCGGGTGGGCCACGAGACCATGCTCCTCGAGCAGAGCGAGCTCGCTGCGGATCGTGGAGGGCCCGCAGCCCAGCTCGGGGTCGCCGGCCAGGCTCTTGGAGCCCACGGGCGCGCCCCCGTCGAGGTACCCCTCGACGACCTTGCGCAGGATGAGTCCCTGGCGCGGCGAGACCATGCCGGCGAGTCTAGGAGGCCCGCCGACGCCACGAGGATCAGCCGAGGTCGAGCTCGGCCTCGGCCTTGCGGATGATCCTGTTGCCGGCCTGCTCGGCCTCGGCGTCCACGATCGCGTTGCCGTCGCGCAGCTCGCGCACCGTGCTCGTAACGGTGATCTCCTGCTCGGGGACACCCATGCCGCGAAACTGCACGCTGAGGCGGCGCAGGGTGTGCGGACCGCCCGCGGTTTCGGTCTGAGCACGGGCCACCTGCGCCATCGACCACAGGCCGTGCAGGATCCGTCCGGGCAGGCCGACCTGCTTGGCGAAGTCCTCGTCGATGTGGATCGGGTTGAAGTCCCCCGACGCACCCGCGTAGCGGACGGTGAGGAAGCGGTCGGGCGTGACCTTCAGCTCGGGCAGCTCCTGCCCCGGCGTCAATGGCATCAGTGGTTCCTCCGGTGAGTCGTGTGGCGGTTTGTCGCCCGACGAAGCGTCGCAGGACTCGCCGGAGGGAGCACGGCTCAGCTCCCCCTGACGATGTTCGTCCACGTCCCGACGCAGACCGTCTCGTCGCGCTGGTTGGTGGACACGGACTCGAAGACGTAGAACGCCATGCCACCACGCTCGCTGATGTCCTTGACGGTGGCCGTGGTCGTCACCTCGTCGCCGGCGACCACGAGCGGCCCCCAGCGGAACTCCTGGCCACCGTGGACCATCATCGCGAAGTTCATCCCCACCTCGTCGTCGAACAGCGCGGGCCCGACGGCGGGCGCGCTGTAGACCACAGCGAACATCGGTGGGGCGACCACGTCGGTGTAGCCGGCCGAGCGGGCCGCGGCCACGTCGAGGTGCACGGGGTTGGTCTCGGCGACCGCGAGCGTGTACTCACGCACCTTCTCGCGGCCGACGGCGTAGGTCACGGACGGGAAGGACTTCCCGACGGCATCGGTGTTCACGGGCATGGGCGCACCTTATCGACGCCCCGCATCGTGACGGCTCACGCCTCGTCGGTGGGCGGCCCGACCGGGGCGGGCAGGGGGCCTGGATCCGGCGACGGAGCGGGGTTCTCCTCGACCGGCGGGAGGCCCAGCTTCTCGCGGACACGGTTCTCGGCCTCCTCCGCGCGGTCGGCGCGTCTGCCCAGGCGGGCCAGCAGACGCTCGATCTCGCCTTCGGTGACCGAGCCGGGCGCGGCGTCGAAGGCGTCGTCGAGCTCCTCGAGCACCTCGGCGAGGTCCGCGTTGCGCGACAGCGACCGTTCGTGGCGCTCCGCCAGGTCCGACGGCGGGCCGAGGCGGCCGAAGCGACGCTGGTACTGGCGCAGGAGGCGCAGCGACTCGTCGGAGGTCTCCTCCGCCTCCTCGAGCGTCCCTGGCGTCTCCTCGAGCTGGAGGAGCTGACTGCCGACGTCCTGGGTGATGAGCAGGAACTCGTCGCGGTAGACGGCCAGCAGCACGGCGTCGGCGGCCTGGTTGCCCCCGCGCCCGCAGGCGTCCAGGCCCGCGGCCTGCGCGGCTTCGAAGGCGCGGGCGCCGGCCTCCCGCAGCTCGCGAGCAGCGCGTCGCGATGCGCCCGCGTCCACTTCGGCTGCGGCGTCGGCGGTGGCCTGCGCTGCGGCGAGCACCTCGGGCAGTGCTGCGAAGAAGCCGCCGGCCCGCGGCGGAAGGCTCTCGGCGCTGCTCTCGCGCAGGCCTTCGAGCCGCGTGATGCTGCCGCGCACGATGTCCACGCCCTGCCGCGCGGTATCACCCAGATCGGCCAGCGACGCGGGTCGCGGGGCGGCCTCGACCTGCTCGCGCGCGCTCTCGCAGACCGCGTCCGCGGCCCGGACGAAGTCCTCTCGCCCGGCGGTGACCGGCTCCTGGCTCGCCCCACAGGCGGCGAGGAGCAGCGCGCCCAGCACGGCGCCCACCGCGCCGGCCCGTGGTCCCGGATGCCCGCCCATGAGCCTGCGGACAGTACAGCGGGATCACACGATGGTCTGCACGGTTCCACCGTCGGCGCTCCAGGCCGCACCGGTGACCGCCGAGGAGCGCGGCGAGCACAGCAGCGCGATGACCGCCGCCACCTCCTCGGGCTCGGCGAGCCGGCCCACCGGGATCTTCGCGGCCTGGGCGGCCAGGGCCTCGTCGCGCGTCGTGCCCTGCGCGGCGGCCGCCTGGTCGGCCAAGCCGCCGTCCCCCGTCCACAGCGGGCTGCTCACCGCCCCCGGCGCGACAGCGTTGACCAGGACGCCCTCGGCGGCGTGGCGGTCAGCGAACACGCGGCTGAGGCTGAGCTGGGCGGCCTTGGTCACCGCGTAGGCGGCGTTGGTCAGCGACGGGCGCTTGCCCGCGCTGGAGCACACGTTGACGATTCGCCCGCCGCCCGCGGCGGCCATGCGCGGCGCCAGCGCGCGCATGAGGCGCATGGGCGCCATGACGTGCAGCTCCCACTGGCCCTGCCAGTCGGCGTCGGTCAGCTCCTCCAGCGGCCGGGCGAAGGAGGTGCCCGCGTTGTTGACCAGCGCCCAGACGCCACCCAGCGTGTCGGCGCAGCCCGTGACCTCCTCGGCCGCGCCGGCCTCGGTGACGTCGAGGGCCAATGCCTCGCCGCCGACCTGCGCGGCGGCCTCCTGGGCGCTCGCGGCGTCGCGGCCCACGATCAGCACCCGAGCGCCCTCCTCGGCCAGCAGCCGGGCGGTGGCCAGGCCGATGCCCCGGGAGGCGCCGGTGACCACACAGACACGGCCTTCGAGTTCGAGGTCCACGGTCGCCTCCTACCCGGTGCGGCGGGCTTTCTCGCTGTCCAGAAGCTCGAGGAAGATCTCGGCGTCGTCCTCATCAGCGCCACCGACGCGCGGACGCAGGCCGGCGGCGAGCTGCTCGGCCAGCCGGTCGCGGGCCTCCGGGCGCAGCCCGTCGCGCCGCGCCAGGAACGAGCGCACCATGGCCATCTGCTGGGCGTCGACCGCGCTGACGTCCCAGCCGACCTTCTCCCACGCCGGCCCGGGGCCCGCGTCGGTGCGCTCAGCGCTCGTGCCGGCCAGGCGCTCGCGGATGACCAGCGTGCCGGCGACCAGGTCGCCGGGACGCTGGTTGCGCGAGGTGACGGCGATGGACACGATGGTGGGCGCGAAACTGAGGGGCAGGCCGTCGACCAGGCGCAGCACGTTGCGGATGGCGCTGGAAGTGACGTCGACCGGGCCGCCGCCCTCGCGCACGACGCGCAGGCCCGTCATCCGCTTGCCGGGCGTGCGACCCTGGGCGAGCGTCTCGAAGGCGACGTCGTACCCCAGCAGCACGATCACGATGATTGGCACCAACAGCGCGACCCCTAGGATTCCCGTCGCCAGGAGCGCGAGCGCCAGCAGGCCGATCAGGAGGCCCTTGATGGCCAGGTCGACCCCGCCGGCGATGGCCCGCGAGCCCAGGCCGGCGAGGGTCAGCTCCAGCTCGACGCCCTCCGGGGTCGCGATCGCGAGGCGGTCGTCGAGCACGGAGTCGCCGGGAGCCACGGCGTGAAGGATGCCGCCTTTGCTACCCGGCGGGCGCCCGACTGGGAGGAGCTCGACGCGCTGCTGGGGCGAGCGGGCACCCGGCCCGAGCGCCTGGGCCCCGACGGGGTGCTGCGTCTGGGGGCGCTGTATCGGGCAGCGGCGGCCGATCTGGCCTTCGCGCGCCGCGCCCTGCCCCAGGACCCGGCCCGCCGGCGCCTGGAGGACCTCGTGGCGCGGGGGCGCCGGGCCGTCTACGCCGACGAGCGCCGCCGGGCGCGGCCGCTGGCCTTCCTGGCCGGCGGGTACTGGCGTGCTGTGGCCGCACGGCCCGCTGCGCTCGTGCTGGCCACGGCCCTGTTCGTCGTCCCCGCGGTGCTGGCGCTGGTCTGGGCGCTGTCGGACCCCGACGCCGCGCTGGGCCTGGTGCCCGGGGACTTCCGCCAGGCCGTCGAGCCCGTGGGCGACACGGGCATGAGCCGCGCGGAGACCGCCGTGTTCTCCAGCCAGGTGCTGACCAACAACATCCAGGTCGCGCTACTGGCCTTCGCCCTGGGCATCACCGCCGGGCTGGGCACCGCGGCGATCCTGGCCTACAACGGGCTGATCGTCGGCGTGCTCGCCGGCGGCGCGATCGGGGCGGGCAACGGCGTGGCCTTCCTGGAGTTCATCTTCGCCCACGGCCTGCTCGAGCTGAGCCTGATCTGGGTGGCCGGCGCGGCCGGCCTGCGCGTGGGCTGGGCGATGATCAGCCCCGGGCCCCGTCCGCGCGGCGTGGCGCTGGTGGCCGAGGGGCGCACCGCCATCGCCATCGCGGCGGGCACCATCCCCTGGTTCGTGCTGGCCGGGCTGATCGAGGGGTTCGTCACCCGCTCGGGCTTCGGCCTGGCCGGCGGGCTCGTCGTCGGGCTCCTGGCCGGCGGGGCGTACTGGGGGCTGGTGGTCGTGCGAGGGCGGGACGCGAGCGCGGCGGGAGGGGCGGGCGAACCCCAGGCGGCACCTGCCTGAGCGCGCGCCGGTGCCGCCGCGCTTCCTCACAGCCGCGCGCGGGCCTTCGCGCGCAGGTACGCGGCCACGCAGGCGGCGCCCAGGCCCGCCGGCGGCGCCTCCACGACCTGGGCTCCCGCGGCGCGCACGCTGCGCACCGCCTCGGCGCGGGCGCGGTCGACCTCGACGGCGACCGCCGCGGCCAGCACGTCGTCGATGCCCTGCGGCGCCTTGGCGACGGCCGCGCGCAGCGCCGGGTCCGGCGCGCCGGCGACCACCACCTCGTGATGGCGGGCCAGAACCGGGACTGCGGCCACCAGAGAGCGCGCCGCGGCGACGTCCACGAGATCGGTGAGCACCACGACGAGCGCCCGCTTGAGCCCGCCGACGGCCCGGAAGGCCAGCTCCGGATCGCTCTCCACGCCGCGCGGCTGGAGGTCGAAGCAGGCGCGCACCAGCGCCTCCCCGCCGGCGCGGCGCGGGGGCAGCCGGCGCAGGACCTCATCGGCGTAGGCCAGGGCCCCGCAGCGGTCGCCGACGGCGTCGGCGACCAGCCCGACGGCGGCGGCGGCGTCCAGCGCGACGTCCAGGGCCGTCCCCTCCCCCACGGGCGCGGTCATGAGGCGCCCGCAGTCGACGACGCACACGACGTCGCGGTCCTGCTCGACGCGCAGGTTGTTGATCATCGGGCGTCCCAGGCGGGCGGTCGCGCGCCAGTTGACGAAGCGCACGTCGTCGTCGGGCAGCCCCTCGCGGATGGACTCGAACTCCGTCCCGAGGCCCAGGGGCCCGCGGGTGCGCGAGCCGGGCTCGCGGAAGCGCCCCTGGCGCACCGCGAGGGCCAGACGCCGCGCGGCGGGCACGTCGGGGAAGACGGCCAGCTCCTGCTCGCCGCCCACCGCGTGGTCGCTCGAGGCCAGGCCCAGCGGGCCGCGCACACGCACGGCTGCGGGGGGAAGCACGTGGCGTCCGCGGCGGGCGCCGACCAGTGAGGCGGCCAGCCCGCCCTCGCCCTCCTGGGGCTCCAGGGCGACGCCGGGCACGACGGCCTGGCGCACCCGGGCGCGGCGCCCCTCGGCACCCGGCAGCCCGACGTGCAGGTCGGCCGGCCGCCCGCGGGCCACAACCGCGGGCGCGTCGCGGTGGGCGTGGGGCGGGCGGCGCGCCGCCCGCGCGTCGGCCGCGGTCGCGGCGAGCGCGGCCAGCACGAGCGCCCCGGCCACGACCGGGCCGACCAGGAGCGCGGCCAGCGCCGCGAGGGCCAGTGCGCCGGCCGCGCGGGGCGTCGGGCTCACCGCGCCTGCGGCCCCACGCCGCGCCCTCGCGCGCCTCGCCGCCCACTCGCCGGGCTCACCGCGGCACGGGCACGCTGCCCAGTGCCGTCGCGACGGCGTCGTCGGGGCTGTAACGCTCGAGCTCGGCCTCGGGGCGCAGGATGAGGCGGTGGCGCAGGACCGCGGGAGCGACCGCGGCGACGTCGTCGGGGACCACGAAGTCGCGGCCGGTCAGCGCCGCGGCCGCGCGGGCCGCGCCCAGGAGGTGCACGGCGGCGCGAGGGCTCCCGCCCAGCTCCACGCTGGGCAGGGCGCGGGTCGCGCGCACGACGGCAACGACGTAGGCGGCCACCTCGTCGGCCACCGCGATCGCTCCCACCGCGCGCCGCGCGGCGACCAGCTCCTGCGCGCCGGCCACCGGCGTCAGACCCTCGAGGCCGGCGGGCTCGAGGCCGTCGCGGGCCAGAGCGAGCATCGCCCGTTCCTCCTCCTCGGCCGGGTAGTCGACCTTGACCTTGACCAGGAACCGGTCGAGCTGAGCCTCGGGCAGCGGGTAGGTGCCCTCGTACTCGATCGGGTTCTGGGTGGCCACGA
>JBBJOB010000236.1:0-3430 GCA_037721455.1 Solirubrobacteraceae bacterium
CGGGCGCTGGGATCGAGCCACTCGCTGGGCTTTCCCAACACCGTGCTCAACACGATCGCCGCCGAGGCCATCGACATGCTGAGCGACCGGGTCGAGCAGGGCCTCCAGGGCGGGAAGTCCGTGGAGGACGCCGTGCTCGAGGTCGTCCGGCAGGCGTGGAGCGAGCACAAGCGGGTCGTCTTCGACGGCGACAACTACTCCGACGAGTGGGAGCAGGAGGCCGCCCGGCGCGGCCTGGAGAACCTGCGCTCCACCCCCGACGCCCTCCCGTGGCTCATCCACGAGCAGACGGTGGAGGCCTTCTCGCGCTACGAGGTCCTCTCCGAGCGCGAGCTGGAGGCCCGCTACGAGGTCTTCCTCGAGCAGTACTTCGTCAAGCTCAACATCGAGGCCGAGACGGCCGCCTCGATGGCCCGCACCATGCTCCTGCCCGCCGCGGTGCGCCACCTGGCGTCACTGCGCGCGGCGCACGTCCCCACCCTCATCGAGGAGACCGAGGCCCTCGTCAGCGAGCTGGCCGACCGCATCCGCACGCTCGAGCACGCCAACCTCGACCCGGGCCTGGAGGAAATGGATCTGGCCCGCTACATGCGCGACACCGTCTACCCCGCAATGACCGCGGTCCGCGAGACGGCCGACCGCCTCGAGGGCATCGTCGCCGACGACCTCTGGCCGCTGCCCAAGTACGAGGAGATGCTGTTCATCAAGTAGGGGCCCCCAGTGGACGGGGGCGGGCTCTGGCCCGCGGGGCGACGCGTTCGCTTCAGGGGTGGGCTGTCTTGTGGGGCGTATAGCGCCCATAAGTCAGCCCGCCCCCAACGGATCGGTACCAGCAAGGGGTGATCGGCTGGCTGTAGCGGTACATCACGCCTGGGCCCCGGCCACCCTGGCGGATAGCGACTGAGGGTCAACGTGCTCGACTTCGACAAGGCAGGCCCGCACGATCCCGACGTCAGCGCCAAGGAAGCCCGCGCATGTTCTTCGGAGGGCGTGCGTCAACGCGCCGGGGATGAGGGTGACCGGCCGAGGGCGGCCGCGATATCGCGTAGGCCCTGGACCAGCCGCAGCGCCTCCGGCAGCCGCCGAAAGCCGTGGTGCTCGTAGAAGGCAACGGCCGGCTCGTCGATGGCGTCCGCGACGACGAAGCGGGCCGCGACGGTCTGCGTCGCGCTCTCGACGCGAGCCAGCGCCTCAGCCAGGAGCGCACCGCCGAGTCCTTGCCCGTGAAGGGAACGGTCGAGCGCGAGCCGGGCGAGCAGCACCGACGGGATCTCGCGGGGGCCTCGCCCCAGCGCGCGGGGCAGCGCCTCCCGTCGCAGGAGATGAGCGGTGAGCGTGTAATGCGCGAGCACCGCCCTATCGCCGTCATGCCAGACGAAGGTCCGAGCCGTGCGCCGCACCTCCTGCGTGCGAGCGTGCTCGACGAGCCATTGGTCTAGCGTCGGCCGGCCGCTGTCGAATCCGCTCAGCTCATGGTCATCGCTGAGCGCTTCGGCGACGAACCGCACCAGTCATTCCTGCCCCAGGATCCGACTGGCCCGCGCGGCCCCTCGCGCAAGCGCCGGACTGGCCCGCGGAGGCTCGTCGAGCGCATCAAGAAGCGCATCGAAGAAGTCACCCGGTACGACCGTCACGGCGTCATGCTCGCTGAGCACCTCGTCGGCGCGGCGCTCCGCGGCGGTACGGGCGAAGTCGCTGGCGGATTCCTGGGCCAGCGTTGCTGCCTGTTCGATCCGTCGCTTGGCTTCGGGTCGGAGGCGGAACTCAAAGCGGGTTGAGGCGGTCGTGGACATCGGACTCCCATCGTTGTCCGTACGACGGTACGGACAACGAGCCGAAGGGTCAAGTGGTCGAGCACGCTGCCGGCGGGGGCGATCAGTGGTCGTAGAACTGCAGCGACTCCACCGGGTAGGAGCCCAGGCCGGCACGCTCGATCTCGCCGCTCTCGTATCCGTAGCGCGCGGTGGCGATCCACAGGGGCAGCTCGCTGTTGACGTCATCAACGGCCACACCGCTGATCAGCGCGTAAGGCACGTCCGACGGATTGGGGGTGGGGCTGTGCTGGCGGATGTCGGTGCCCTGGGCGGTCACGCGGCCGCGCAGCAGCTGCCGGGAGGGAGAGTCGCCGGCGCGGGCGTGGCCCCAGTAGACATCGTTGCCCCGCCAGGAAGGCGCGGTGACCGTCACCCGCGACAGCTCACCGCTGGCCTTGACATGCAGGGTGCGGAAGGGGCGGTTGGAAGGCTTGACCTGCACGCTGACCTCCCGAAGGCCGGGCTCCCCGCGCTCGGTGGACAGAGCCAGGCCGCGGGCGGACAGGTCGGCGCCGGTGACGTTCTGGCCGGCGCGCAGTGCCTTGACCTGACGCGAACCGGCGCCGGGGCGCAGCGCGATCATCCGGTAGCCGCCGCCGGCCTGCTCGCCGACGGGGCGGCGCTGGAAGCCCAGGACGCCGTGATGCAGCGTGGGCATGGTCTCCGACTGACCCACGGCGTGTATGCCGGGAACCAGGGTCTCCGTGCCGCTGTCGACGTCCAGCTGATAGATGCGACAGAGCGTCACGCAACGCGAGTAGAGCGCGACGGTCTGGTTGTCGGTGGTCAGACCCATATCGACATCGAAGGGCTTGGACGACCGGGGGACGTCCAGGACGCTCAGCTCGCCGGCGCGGTCGCGCTTGTGCAGGGCCCACAGGCCGTCGGCGTCGCGCTGGGAGTAGACCAGCACGCCGTCCGCGGTGGACGGCCGGGCGATCGGCCCGGTGATGGTCTCGGCGGCCGCGGGCGTGGCGCCCAGCGCCACGGCGGTCGCGGCCAGGGCCGAGGAGGCGATGAAGGAAAGGGTGCGCATGATCTGATCAACCCCCGCGCACGCCGCCGGCGGCTCCCCCCAAGGTGTTTGTCTTCCACACCTTTGCGCTGCGTGGCCACCGGCGGAGGCAGGCTCACCCACCGATCGGGACCGCGCCTGGGCCCGAGACGTGCTCGGCCTGGACTGACCGGTGCCGGGCGTCACACTCGACACGGGCGCTCTCATCGCGATCGACCGGGGCGACAGGCGCCTGCAGGCACTCCTCGACGAGGCAGGCGCCGCCGGCGCCGAGCTGGCCGTGCCGGCGGGAGTCATCGCCCAGGCATGGCGCGGCTCGGCCCGACAGGCGCGCCTCGCACGGTTTCTCGCGCTCAGCACGGTCACAGTGGTGGCTCTGGACGAACCGGAGGCGAGGGCCAGCGGAACCCTCTGCGGACGTGCTGGAACAGCGGATGTCGTCGACGCGTCCATCGTCATCTGCGCGCGCGCCCGCGGTCACGCGGTGGTCACGGGGGATCCGCAGGACCTTGCCGCGCTCGACCCGTATCTGCGACTTGTCACGCTGTGACGCTCAAGCGTCCAGATGGCTGGAGCGCTCGTCGACCGTCTGCGGCGCGCG
>JBBJOB010000237.1:0-3429 GCA_037721455.1 Solirubrobacteraceae bacterium
CCGGGGCGAGAGCGCTCAGGCCAGCGTACGGCGCACGATGGTCTCCAGTACCGCCACCGCCTCCTCGAGGCGGTCGTTGACCACGACCTCCGCGAACTCGTCCTGGGCGGCGAGCTCCTCGCGGGCCGTCTGCAGCCGCGCGTCCAGATGGGCCATGGTCTCGGTATCGCCCCGGCCCACCAGGCGAGTACGCAGCGCCTCGAACGACGGCGGCGCAATGAACACCTGCACTGCATCGGGCATCGTGTCCCGCACCTGGCGGGCCCCCTGCAGCTCGATCTCCAGCACGACCGGCACGCCGCGCTGCACGCGCTCGTCGAGCTCGGTGCGCAGGGTCCCGTAGCGGCGCCCCGAGTATGCGGCGTGCTCGACGAACTCGCCGGCGACCACGCGGCGCTCGAACTCCTCGTCGGTCAGGAACCAGTAGTCGACGCCGTGGGTCTCCCCCGGCCGCGGGCGGCGCGTCGTGGCCGAGACGCTGAGCTGGAGCTCGGGCACACGCTGGCGCAGGTTCTCGATGAGCGTCCCCTTGCCCACGCCCGAGGGGCCGGTCACCACCAGAACCGCGCCCACGTTCGTGGCTAGCGGCGGTGCTGGAGGAGCGCGGCGAGATCGTTGCGCTGGCGCTCGGTCAGCCCGCCGAAGGTCTTGCTCGGCGAGATCCGGCACTGCGTGAGGGCCTTGCTGACCTTGACGGCACCGTACTTGGGGATCGCGATGAGCATGTCGGCGACCTTGGCGGTCTTCAACCACTCGGGCGGTTCGAGCAGGTACGGGTAGATGGCGGCCTGACCCGCCCTGAGGGAACGCTTGAGGCGGGCACGCTTCGAGCGGACCCCGTTCGCGACGTCGAGCGCCTCTCTGCGCTGCTGGAACGACCTCTCGGGGGCGGTCATTGCTTGGTCAGCGTGTGCTCGGCCGGCGCCATCGAGGGCGCGAGTCTACAGTCTGATCACGGCCGCGGGGGACGCACCGGGAAAATTTGCCTCGACCTTCACCTGAGGTCGAGGTCTCTTCACCCTGCTTGACCCCTACCTAGCGATTTGCAGGGACTTTGGAGGTCCACGTGGTCACAAGCCGGCGACAACTGGGCGGTTTGCAGCGAGTTCCCGCAGGTGGGCCGGCGATCAAGCTGTCAGTGCGGGAGAACCCGGTGGGGCCCGAGCGTTCGCAGGCGATCACACTCGAGGCCGCCCCCGCTCAACCCGTCTCCGCCGCCGGCGTGGCCCGGGCCAGGCGGCGGCGGGTGCCGTGAACGTCCTGCAGGGCGGTTACCGTGGTCTGCGCGCGGTGAGCGCCGGCGATCGCGCGGGCCGCGGCCAGGCCTCCGGACAGGGTGGTCAGGCACGGCACGCCGCGGGCGATGGCGGCGCGGCGGATCTCCCAGCCGTCGGTGCGCGCGCCCGAGCCCGTCGGGGTGTTGACGACCAAGCCGACGTCGCCGTCCTCGATCAGGTCCACGACGTGGGGCGAGCCCTCCCCGAGCTTGTTGATGACCTCGCACGGGATGCCCATGCGCTGGACGGCCTCCGCGGTCCCCTGCGTGGCGACGATCTTCAGCCCGGCGTCGTGGAGCATCGAGGCGATGGCCACGGCCCCCGGCTTGTCGTCGTCGGTCACCGTGATGAACGCGCGGCCCTCCAGCGGCAGCGCCGAGCCCGCCGCCGCCTGCGCCTTGGCGAACGCGGTGGGGAAGTCGCCGGCCAGGCCCATGACCTCGCCGGTGGAGCGCATCTCGGGGCCCAGGAGCGCATCCGCGCCCTCGAAGCGGTCGAAGGGCAGAACCGCCTCCTTGACGGCGACGTGGCCGCCCGCCATGGGGTCGTCGGGCAGGTCGAGGTCGGCGATGCGCTCGCCCAGCATGATGCGGCAGGCCAGCTTGGCCAGCGGGATCCCGATCGCCTTGCTCACGAAGGGCACGGTGCGTGAGGCGCGGGGGTTGGCCTCGATGACGTACAGCCGCCCCGCGCTGATCGCGTACTGGACGTTGAGCAGCCCAATCACCCGCAGCCCGCGTGCGATGCCCCGGGTCTGCTCGCGGATGCGTTCGAGCATCTCGCCGCCAAGCGAGTGGGGGGGCAGCACGCAGGCCGAGTCGCCCGAGTGGATCCCGGCCTCCTCGACGTGCTGCATGATCCCGCCGACCCACACGTCCTCACCGTCACACAGCGCGTCGACGTCAACCTCGATCGCGTTCTCCAGGAACCGGTCGAGGAAGATCGTAGTGCTCCGCGGGGCATCCGGCCCCGCGTCTTCCTGACGGAGCGCGAGCGAAGCGAGGCGGCCCTCCGGGCGGCCGAGACCGGACGGGCTCCGCCCGCCCTCTCCGTGTCCTTCTCTTCGCAGGTAGACCTCCAGCCCCTCGCGCGAGTAGACGATCTCCATCGCCCGCCCGCCCAGCACGTAGGAGGGACGCACCAGCAGCGGGAAGCCGACACGCTCGCTGGCGGCCAGCGCCTCGTCCAGGCCCTGGGCCGTCGCGTAGGGCGGCGCCGCGTAGCCCAGGCGCTCCAGCAGGGCGCCGAAGCGCCCGCGGTCCTCGGCCAGGTCGATGGAGTCCACGCTTGTGCCCAGCAGCACCACGCCCGCGGCCTCCAGGCCCTCGGCCAGCTTGAGCGGCGTCTGGCCGCCGAACTGGACGATCACGCCCTCGGGCCGCTCGACCTCCAGCACCCCGAGCACGTCCTCCAGCGTGAGCGGCTCGAAGTAGAGGCGATCGGAGGTGTCGTAGTCGGTGGAGACCGTCTCGGGGTTGCAGTTGATCATCACCGCGTCGCGACCCGAGGCGCGCACGGTCATCGCCGCGTGCACGCAGCAGTAGTCGAACTCGATGCCCTGGCCGATGCGGTTGGGCCCCGAGCCCAGGATGCACACCGAGGCCCGGTCGCCGCGAACGACCTCGTGGGCCTGCCGGCGCTCCCAGCCCGAGTAGTAGTACGGGGTCTGCGCCTCGAACTCCGCGGCGCAGGTGTCCACCGCCTTGAAGGAGCGCTCCCCCGCGAAGGGCGCCTGGGGGTCGGCTGCCAGCGCGGCCAACTCGCGCAGGAACCACGGGTCGATGCGCGTGCGCGCGTGGAGCTCCTCCACGGGGGCGCCGCGGCGCAGGGCCTCCAGCGCCACGTCGTAGCGGTCGGGCGCCGGGCGCTCCAGACGGGCCAGCAGGTCCCCGCCCAGGTCGGCCTCGGTGTCCAGCTCGCGCGAGCGCATGGCCTTGGCGAAGGCCTGGCCGAACGTGCGCCCGATGGCCATGACCTCCCCCACGCTCTTCATGTGCGTGGTCAGCTCGCTCTCCACCCCCGCGAACTTCTCGAAGGCGAAGCGCGGCCACTTGACCACCACGTAGTCGATGGTCGGCTCGAAGCTGGCCGGCGTGCGCTGCGTGATGTCGTTGTCGATCTCCTCCAGCGCGTAGCCGACGGCCAGGCGCGC
>JBBJOB010000036.1:0-12819 GCA_037721455.1 Solirubrobacteraceae bacterium
CTACGCGAACTCGCCGGCCTCGTGCGGACCGACGCAGGCGACGGCGAGCTCGTCGTCCACCGCGCGGGCCACCTGCGCCACGTCCTCGTAGGTCACGGCGTCCATCGCCGCGATCGCCCGGTCGGGATCGATGGACTCGCCGTAGACGATCGACTGCACGGCGCCGTACCGTGCGACCGCGTTGGTGTTCTCGAAGGCCAGCACCCTCCGGCCGGCGGCGTAGGCGCGGGCGCGCTCGACCTCGTCGGCCGTCGGCCCGTCCACCCTCAGTTCGGCGACGATCTCCCGCATGCGCGTATAGGCCTCGACGCACTTGCCCGACTCCAGCCCGGCGCCCAGCATCAGCACGGGCAGGTCGGCGAACGTGTGATCGAGGGCCCATACCGAGTAGGCCAGGCCCCGCTGCTCGCGGATCTCGTCGAACAGGCGCGAGCCCATCGAGCCGCCCAGCAGCGTGGTGTAGATGGACAGCGCCGCCCGCGAGGCCGGGTCGCGGGCCTCGATGCCGGGGCGGTAGAGCATGCGCAGGTGCGACTGGTTGGAGTCGCGCTGCTCCACCAGCGGACGGACCTGGAGCGCGGGCGCCTCCTGGTAGGGCTCGGGCTCGGGGAGCGACGGGAAGCGCTCGAACAGCTCACCCACCTCGCCGTTGGCCGGGACGTGCTCGAGGTTGCCCACCACGAAGGCGCCACCCCGCGCGCCCGCCCAGCGGCGCTCGCGGAAGGCCAGCATGGCCTCGCGGGAGAACGTGCGCAGGTGCTCCTCGGGGCCCAGAACGCTGCGCCCCAGAGGGTGGTCGCCGAACGCGGCGACGTCGATGAGCTCGCCGGCCACCGAGGCCGGCTGGTCCTTGTAGCGCTGGATCTCCTGGATGACCACGCCGCGCTCGCGGTCCAGCTCGTCGGCGTCGATGCGCGAGCGGCCCACGAAGTCGGTGAGCAGGTCGATGGCCTTCATGGCCATCTCGGAGCGGCAGGTGATGTGGAAGGCCACCATGTCGTGGGAGGTGAAGGCGTTGAGCATCCCGCCCAGGCGCTCCGCTGTCTCGTTGACGTCGCGGTAGTGGGGAAACTTCTCGCCGCCCTTGAACACGAGGTGTTCGAGGAAGTGGGCTATGCCGTTCTCCTCGGGACGCTCGGTGCGCGCGCCCGCGTCGAAGGCGACGAGCACCGTCACCGCCCGCGTGCCCTCGATCGAGACGCGGTGCAGGGGCAGGCCGTTGGCCAGGGTGGAGGAGTCGATGCGGGGCATGCACGGGACGGTAGCCCGTGCAACAGCCGTTGCGCCGCTTCGGCCCGCGCACCGGCGCGCCTAGTGTGCTCGCTCGATGGCCGCTGCCCCAAAGCACCCACGCACCCGCCCCCCCGCCGCGCGGCACGCCGCGCCGCAGGTTCCCGCACACCTGCCCTCCGCCCGCCGGCGGGCTCAGGGCCAGCCCGTCGCGGCGCCTGCGCGCTCGGCGGCCACCGAGCCCGACGCGCGCAACGTGATCGAGTTCCGCGGGGTGTCGATGCACTACACCGACGGCGGGATCGGCCTGGCCGACGCGACGTTCAACGTGCGCGGCGGCGAGTTCCTCTTCCTGGTCGGCTCGACGGGCTCGGGCAAGTCGACGGTCATGCGTCTCTTGACCAAGGCCCTGGAGCCCACCGAGGGTCACATCCGCGTGGCCGGCCGTCCCCTGCGCGAGATGCCACGCTCCAAGGTGCCCTACTACCGGCGCAACCTCGGCGTGGTCTTCCAGGACTACAAGCTGCTTCCCAACCGCACGGTGTACGACAACGTGGCCTACGCGCTGTCGGCCACGGGCGCCACGCGCAAGGACATCCGGGCCAAGGTGCCCGACATCCTGCGCCTGACCGGGCTGTCGACCAAGCTGCACTCCTACCCCGACCAGCTCTCGGGCGGCGAGCAGCAGCGCGTGAGCGTCGCCCGCGCGTTCGTCAACCACCCGCCGCTGCTGCTGGCCGACGAGCCCACGGGCAACCTCGACCCCCACACCTCGATCGGGATCATGCAGCTGCTGTACCGCATCAACCGCACCGGCACGACCGTGGTGGTTGCCACCCATGACAACCACCTGGTCGACCGCATGCGCCGTCGCGTCATCGAGCTGCGCGGCGGGCGCATCCTGCGCGACGACCCCACGGGCATGTACGCCGTCAAGGAGCAGTCGACCGACGAGTTCGGCGACATGCTCGAGCGCGCCTTCACAGACGACGAGAACTAGGCAGGCTCCCTGTGCGCCTCGGGTTCTTCTTCCGCGAGGCCTGGCGCTCGCTCAAGCGCAACGCGGTGCCCAGCTTCGCGGCCGTGGCCTCGGTGCTGGTGACGATGCTCGTCCTCGGGGTCTTCATCCCGGTCGTGCAGGCAACGACCGGCGCGGCCAACGAGGTCCGCGGCCGCGTCCTGCTCGACGTCTACCTCAACAACGACGCCGACGAGCAGGACGCCCAGCGCGTGGCCGCGCTGCTGCGGGAGAACGAGTACGTGGGCAGCATCGACTTCCTCCCCAAGGAGGAGGCCTACGCGCAGCAGAGCCAGCGCAACCCCGAGGCCTACGAGCTGCTGGGCTCCAACCCCCTGCCCGACACCTTCCGCGTCACCCCGACCACGCCCGACCAGATCGAGGAGCTGCGCGTCGCGCTGTCGCCGGCCACCCCGGGCGGCGGGATCACGGTCGCCGATCCGGCCATCAACGAGGTGCGCGACCGCGAGGAGGACACGGCCAAGATCCTGTCGGCCACCAACGTGGTCAAGATCACCATGGCCGTGCTGGCGGCGCTGCTGATCGCCGCATCCGTGCTGCTGATCTCCAACACCATCCGCCTGTCGCTGTTCGCGCGAAAGCGGGAGGTCGAGGTGATGAAGCTCGTCGGCGCGACGGACTGGTTCATCCGCTGGCCGTTCATCATCGAGGGCATCGTCGTCGGCTTCCTCGGCGGCGTGCTCGCCATCGCGCTTCTCGGCGTGGGCAAGGTCGCCTTCCTCGACCCGCTGGCCGCGCAGTTCTCCCTGATCGCCGCCCCGCAGACGATCAACTTCGCGCTCCTGATCGCCGTGCTGCTGGGCGCCAGCATCGCGGTGTCGGCCCTGGGCTCCGGCCTCTCCCTGCGGCGCTTCCTGCGCGTCTGAAGCACGCCGCGAGGCGTACGCGGGCGCGCCGGTAGCCTGCGGCCGGGTCATGTCCCCTCGCGTCAGCGCAGCGATCGTCGTCCTCTGCCTGCTCGTGCCCGTGGCGCTGGTGGGCGGCGTCTGGCTGGGCGGCAACCCCGAGTGGGTGCCCGGCCCGGTCCGCACCGCGGTGCTGGGCGACGACGCGAGCCGCACCGTCGAGGATGCGCTGGACACGGTGGCCGACACCTACGTCGAGGAGCTCTCCGACGAGGAACTGGCGGACCGCGCGATCAGCGGCCTGATCACGTCGCTGGAGGACCCGTTCTCCGCCTACTTCACCCCCCCGGAGTACCAGCGCTTCCTGCAGTCCAGCCAGGGCGAGTTCCAGGGCGTGGGCATCAGCGTCACGCGCGTGGAGCGGGGCCTGAGGGTGGTGCGCGTCTTCGAGGAAGCGCCTGCGCGAGAGGCCGGGCTGCGGCCCGGGGACGTGATCGTGCGCGCGGCCGACCGGGGCCTGGGCGGCCTGCCCGAGGGTGCGGGGGCGGCGCTCATCCAGGGCGACGCGGGTACCACCGTGCCCCTGACCTGGGTCCGCAACGGCGAGGAGATCAGCCGCGACGTGGAGCGTGCGCGCGTCGAGGTGCCGGTTGTCGAGTCCTCGCTGGAGCGGGTGGACGGCGAGGCGATCGGCGTCGTCTCGCTGGCGACGTTCTCCTCGGGCGCGCACGCCCAGCTCTACGAGGACATGCGCGCGCTGCTCGAGCGGGGGGCCGAGGGCTTCGTGCTCGACCTGCGCGACAACGGCGGCGGGCTGGTCAGCGAGGCCCAGCTCGTGGCCAGCGCGTTCATCGCCGAGGGACCCATCGTGACGACCCGCGGGCGCTCGGTGCCCACCCAGACCCTGGCCGCCACGGGCGACCCGATTGCCGCCGACCTGCCCGTCGTGGTGCTGGTCAACGGCAACAGCGCGTCGGCCTCCGAGATCGTCACCGGCGCGCTGGAGGATCGGCGTGATGCGCCCGTCGTGGGTCAGGAGACCTTCGGCAAGGGGGTCTTCCAGCGGGTGATCGAGCTGCCCAACGGCGGCGCGCTCGACCTCACGGCGGGTGTCTACCTCACGCCCGACGGGCGGCGCATCGGCGGAGAGGGCAAGGGCGAGGAGGATGGCGCGCTGACGGGCATCATGCCCGACGTCGAGGCGTCCGACGACCCGGACACCGAGCCCGACGAGGCGCTGGACGAGGCGCTGGAGACCCTGGCCGGCGAGCTGTGAGCGCACCGCGCCCCGCGCCGCAGGACGCGGTCGTGGGCGTGGTGGCCAAGCGCGGTCGGTTCATGGTGGCCGAGCCGTTCTTCGACAAGGGCGGCGCCAAGCTCGCGCTGGGCCGCGACGCGCGGGTGCGCGTCGACGACCTGGTGCTGGTGCGTGGCGGCCGCCCGGGGCCCAAGAAGGGGGGTGGAGCGAAGGTGCTGCGCCGACTGGGCCGTCCCGACGTGGCCGCGGACGTGCTCGAGGCACTCATGCTCGACCGGGGCCTGCGCCGGGGCTTCGACCCGGCGGTGGAGCACGAGGCGCGCGCCGCGCGCGACCGTGGCGCGGTCGTTGGCGACCAGGCCGGCGGTCGGCGCGACCTCACGGCGCTGCCCACCTTCACCATCGACCCGGCCACGGCCAGGGACTTCGATGACGCGCTGTCTGCGGAGCGCCTGGGCGACGGCCGCGCCCGGGTGTGGGTGCACATCGCCGACGTCAGCGCCTTCGTGACGCCCGGCTCCCAGATCGACCGGGAGGCCCTGCGCCGGGCCACCAGCGTGTACGTGCCCGGCAAGGTCGAGCCGATGCTGCCCGAGGCGCTCAGCAACGATGCATGTTCCCTGGTGCCCGGCCAGGAGCGCCTGGCGGTGACCGTCGAGCTGGAGCTGCGCGGGGAGGAGGTCCTGCGCGCCGCCTTCCACCGCTCGCGCATCCGCTCCGACCGGCGGCTGACCTACGAGGAGGTCGACGCGGTCTTCGCCGGCGCGGCCCGCGCCGAGGAGCCCTGGGGCGAGCCACTGGCCGTGGCCCGCGAGGTGGCCGGCGCGCTGGAGGCCCGGCGCGCGCGCACGCGGGCGCTGGAGCTGTCGAGCACGGAGCCCGAGTTCACCTTCGACGCCGCCGGGCACGTGGAGGGCTCCGCCCAGCGCGTGCAGACCGAGTCTCATCGCCTGGTCGAGCACCTGATGATCGCCGCCAACGAGCAGGTGGCCACGCTGCTGGCCGAGCGTGGCGTGCCCGCGCTGCACCGTGTGCACGAGCAGCCCGACCCCACAGCCGCGGAGCGGTTGGTCGACCAGCTCGACTCGCTCGGGCTGCCCACGCCCCCTGTTCCCGAGGCCATGTCCCCCGGGCAGGCCGCCGCCGTGGTGGCCGACGCCTCGCGCCTGGTCGAGCGCGAGGTGCGCCGCCGCGAGGGCCGCGGTCGTGCGGGATTGACCACGCTCGTGCTGCGTGCGCTCAAGCAGGCCCACTACGCGCCACAGTCGCTGGGACATGCAGGCCTTGGTCTGACCCGCTACTGCCACTTCACCTCACCGATTCGCCGCTACCCCGACCTGGTCTGCCACCGCGCGCTGCTCAGCGCGGTGGGCGGGGGGGAGACGCCGCCCGACCGCGGCGCCCTGCCCGAGACGGGCGCCTGGACCTCGGCGCGCGAGCGCGACGCGATGGCGCTCGAGCGCGCCGCCGACCGGGTGGCGCGGTCCTTCCTCCTGGAGCGCGAGCTCTTCTCCGGCGGGGACCTCGACCGTGAGTTCGACGGCGAGATCACGGGCCTCATCGGTGCGGGCGCCTTCGTGTCGTTCGGCGACGGTCACGAGGGACTCCTCCCGGTGCGCCGCCTGCGCGGCGACTGGTGGGAGCTCAACGAGCAGGGCACGATCCTCCACGGCACCCGCTCGGAGCGCGTGATCCGCCTGGGCGACCGGGTGCGGGTGATGGTCGAGCGCGTCGAGGCGCCGCGGGGGAGGGTGGATCTGCTGGCGGTGGAGCTGTAGGTCCTAGGCGAGCGGGTGGCGCCAGCGCAGCCCGGCGAACCGGGCGAAGCCGCGGTCGGCGGTGATCCAAGCAGCATACGAGCAAGACATATTGATGTCACATAGGCTCCTCCCGATGGCCAAGAAGGGACAGAAGCGCAAGGCCCAGCCGGGCGACATTGCGAGCAACCGCCAGGCGAGCTTCCGCTACGACCTCAGCGACCGACTCGAGTGCGGCGTCGCCCTGCAGGGCACCGAGGTAAAGTCGCTGCGCACCAACGGCCTCCAGCTCAAGGACGGCTACGTGACCATCCACGACGGGGAGCTGTGGCTGCACAACGTCCACATCCCGCCCTACCAGCCGGCCAGCCGCGCCAACCACGAGCCCGAAAGGGATCGCAAGCTGCTGGCCAACCGCCGTGAGATCGAGCGCCTGGTCGGCCGGGTGAAGGAGCGCGGCTACACGCTGGTACCCACGCGCGTGTACTGGCGCGGGCCCAACGCCAAGGTCGAGATCGCCCTGGGCCGCGGCCGCGACCGCTTCGACAAGCGCGAGGCCATCAAGGGCCGCGAGCAGAAGCGCGAGATGGACCGCGCCGTGCGCGAGGCCTACCGGTAGCCAGGAGACCACGTTCGAAGGATCACCCGCTCCCAGCGCGGGCGATCCTTCGAAGGTGGCTCGCGTCCGCGTGCCCTACACCGAGGTGGCCGCGGGCTTCTTGCGGTCGGGAATGAGCATCCGCGCGGCCAGCACGCCGCCGATCGCGCCGAAGAGGTGGGCCTGCCACGAGATGCCGTCCTCGGGGATCAGGCCGCCCAACAGCACGGTGCCGAACACCAGGACGATGGCGGCGCCCAGCGCCAGGTGCACGAGGTTGCGGCTGAAGATCCCGCGGGCGATCAGGTAGGTGGCGTAGCCGAAGACCAGGCCACTGGCGCCGATGTGGACAGTCCCCGCGGGCGCGATGAGCCAGGTGCCCAGGCCGCTGACCAGGCCGACGATCACCGTCACCCCGATCACGCGGGCCAGGCCGCTCAGCGCGATGGCGAAGCCCATCAGAAGCAGCGGGACGGTGTTGGCGATCAGGTGGCCGAAGCCGGCGTGCAGGAACGGCGCGAGGACCACGCCGACCAGCCCATCGGCGTCGCGGGGCTCGATGCCCAGCCCGTCGAGCCGGCCGCCCAGGACGACGTCGACCATCTCGGCGATCCACATGATGGCCACCAGACCCAACAGGGGCCCGAAGGCGCCCATGCGCTCCTTGGCCGGCTTAGCCGTCACGGGCATCGAGAACCTCTCTGGCGGCCGTCTCGGCCTCCGTCAGTTGGCGTTCCACGAGGTCGAGCCCGGCCTCCCAGAAGCCCGGGTCGGCGAGGTCTATGCCGGCGATGGCGGCCAGCTCCTCAGGCGCCCTGGAGCCGCCGGCGCTGAGCAGCTCGACGTAGGCGGCCACGAAGGATGGCCCCTCGTCCTGGTAGCGCTGGTAGATCGACAGCGCGAGGAGCTGGCCGTAGGCGTAGGCGTAGACGTAGCCGGGGGTGGCGATGAAGTGGGGCACGTAGCTCCACCACGAGCGGTAGCCGTCAGTGAGCTCGACGCTGTCGCCCAGCATCTCCTCCTGGGACGCCACCCACAGCTCGTTGAAGCGCTCGACGGCCAGCTCGCCCTCGTCGCGGCGGCTGGTGTGGACGAGGTCCTCGAAGCGGTTCATGGCCACCTGACGGAACACCGTGGCGATGGAGCCCTCGATCGACTCGGCCAGGAGGCTCAGGCGGCTGGCCGGGGTGGGCGCCTCGTCGAGCAGGCGGCGGAAGACCAGCGTCTCGCCGAAGACCGACGCGGTCTCGGCCAGGGTCAGCGGCGTGTGCTGCTCGAGGATGCCGCGCGGGCGGGCCAGCGCGGCGTGCACCCCGTGGCCCATCTCGTGGGCCAGGGTCAGCACGTCGCGGCGCTTGTTGGTCCAGTTGAGCAGCAGGTAGGGATGGGCGCTGGGGGTGACGTAGGCACAGAAGGCCCCGCCGCGCTTGGCCGGGCGCACCGGCGCGTCGATGTAGGGCTCGTCGAAGAAGCGCTGGGCGGCATCGCCGAGCTCACCGGAGAACTCGCGGTAGGCGTTCAGGACCGTGTCGCGGGCCTCCTCCCAGCCGACGTCGGGATCCTCGTCGGTGACGGCGGCCGAGCGGTCGAAGTCCTTGAGGCGCTCGAGGCCCAGTAGCCGCGCCTTGAGGCGGTACCAGCGCTGGGGGAGGGCGTAGCGACCGCGCACGGCGTCGACCAGCGCCTGGACCGACTCGTCGCTGGCCTCGTTGGAGAGGTTGCGCGCCGACAGCCAGTGGGGGAAGTGGCGCAGGCGGTCCTCGGTGGCCTTGTCGCCCAGGAGCGTGTTGAAGATGAACGCGCGGGTGCGCAGGCCGGGCTGGAGTGCCTCGGTGATCGCGCCGGCCGCCTGCTCGCGGGTCTCGCGCTGGGGGGCCATGAGGCGGCTCAGCGCGCTGTCCAGCGCGACCGGCTCGGCCTCGCCGGGGAGGTCGACGGTCAGCGCCGAGACCTGCTCGCTGAACAGACGCGACCAGGCCGAGGAGCCCGACACCGACTTCTCGGCGACGATCTTCTCCTCGGGCTCAGTGAGCAGGTGGGGGCGGTAGCGCCGCGCGGAGCGGAGGAAGTGGCGGCTGGTCTCCAGGCCGTCGGCCTGCAGCAGCTCCTCGGCCCGGGCGTCGTCCAGGGCCGCCCACTCCAGCTCGACGAACAGCAGCCGCGTCTCGATCTGCGTGCCCTTCTCCTGCACGCGCTGGAGCAGGGCGCCGATCTTCGGGTCGGCGGTGTCGACGCTGAAGCGCAGCATGGCGTAGTTCCCGGCGCGCGCCGCGAGGTCGTTGAGCTCCTCGAGCTCGGCCATGGCGGCCACCAGTCCGGGCCCGTCCAGTTCGTGGACCTTCCCGGCGTGGCGTCGGGCGAAGGCGTCGGCGCGCTGCTGGGCCTCGTCGAGGAGGCGGTCGACGCCCGCGTCGCCCTGACCGTCGACGAGCGGCTCGAGATCCCAGGCGACGTCGTCGGCGGAGGTGGGGCGTGTGCTCATGTCCCCTCGATCCTAGTCACGCTGACCCAGCTCTTGGCCAGCGGGCCGATCCGCTCGGCGATCGGGTCGCCAAACAGGGCCGCCATCTCGCCGCGGCGCAGAAGGCGGATGTCCTCCCATTCGCCGGCCACGCCCAGGCGCCAGTAGGGGCGCCTGACGGTCGCCGGGAGCCAGTGGGCGAAGGGCAGCAGGGCGTGAGGCTCGACGGGGAAGGAGAACGCCGGCGTCTGCACGTACCGCCCGCGCGCGACGCGGCGCAGCTCGGCGGCGAAGCGCGCGCGGCGGGAGGGCTCCACGTGCTCGACGACGCTCGAGCAGTAGGCGAGGTCGAAGGCGCCATCCTCGAAGGGGAGGCGATCGGTGGCGTCGGCCCGGACGAAGGGCCCCGGGTACTCCGGGCGCGGCGCCACGTCCACGCCGGTGACGTCGAGGTCGGGCTCCTGAGCCCGCAGGCCCAGGCGACCGCAGCCGATGTCCACGATCCGGCTGTCGGGGGAGGCGCCCGTGAGGGCGAAGAGCCGGCCGTGGCGACGGGCGCGGGCGCGGGCGGCGACGAGCGACGCCATCCGCGCCCGGGGACCGGCCCTGGCGGTTGCGTAGACGTCCGTTGGGCCGGCGGACACGGGGTCTAGTCTAGGTTCCCGGCCGCTCGTCTCCCGCGGGGCCGTCGCCGTGAGCGAGACCTACACGCCCGACAACCTGCTCGACCGCCTGAGCGACCCGGCCACGCTCGAGGCCCAGTACGAGCGGGGCAAGCGCCGGGAGCGGCTGCTGCTCGACCGCCATCTGGGGCCGGCCGGCGGCGACGCTCTGTCGGTCGGCTGTGGCTGGCACCCGGGGCGTCATCTCCTGCCCGCGCCCGCCTGGCGCTTGGTCGCTGTCGACGCCGACCCTGCGCGGCCGGCCGCCTGCGTGGAGCGCGGCGAGGCCGACGCGGGCTTTGCCGGTTTTGCGGGCGCCCTGCACGAGGTCCCCGACGCCTCCTACGACGTGGTGCTCTACCGGCTCGTGCTCCATCACGTGGCCTACGCCGCGCCCCTGGCCCCCGTGTTCGCCGAGGCGGCGCGGCTCCTGCGCCCCGGCGGCGCGCTGGTGGCCGTTGAGCCCAACCTCTGGTACCCGGTCGGGGCGGCGCTGGCGGTGGCCAACCGCTTCGGCCTGGGCGTGCGCGTGCACGGCACGCCCGACGACATCCCGCTCTCACCGCGGCGCCTGGTCGGCGGGGCGCGCGCCGCCGGCCTCACGGCGCAACTGCACACCGTGAGCTATGTCTGGCGGCGCCTTCCACCCGCCGCCCAGCGCGCTGTGGGGGCGCTGGACCGTCTTGGTTCCCTTCCTGGCGCGCGCACGCTCGGACACAGTCTTCTGCTTCTCGCGCACCGGCGAGTCTAATCCTCGAGTCGACGGTTCGATACCAGGCTGCCGGCGATGTTCAGGCCGCAAGCCGCAGGGACTCCGTCACTAAGGTTGGTCCACGCGCCATCCACGCGGCGCAGCGCAACATTGCTGTCCGTGGGGCGTTTGCACCAGCACAGACCGCGAACCAGTCCCGCGCTGTCCGTCCCCCCGCTCCCCCTGAACCCCTGGAGGTGCCCGTGCGTCGCCTCGTGCCGCTCGTCGCCCTGATCGCCAGCTTTCTGCTCCTCCCCGCGGCCGCCCACGCCTCGAAGAGCCAGTCCATGATGTTCGAGGCTCCGCGCGAGCTGATGTCCGACGACGCCGCGCTGCGCGCGCAGACCCTCGACGAGGTCAAGGGCTTCGGCGTGGACTGGATGCGGGTCATCGTGTACTGGCGCGACGTCGCCCCCGACGCCGACTCGCGCGAGGCACCCGACTTCGACGAGACCGACCCCAACGCCTATCCCGGGTGGGGCAAGTACGACCGCGCTATCAACGAGATGCGCGAGCGCGGGATCAACCCGCTGATCACGGTCACCGGGCCGGTGCCCCGGTGGGCCACCGAGTTCAAGAGCGACCAGGTGACCCGTCCGGAGCCGTTTCGCTTCGAGCGCTTCTTCGAGGCCGCCCTCAAGCGCTACCCGAGCGTTCGCCACTTCTCCGTGTGGAACGAGCCCAATCACCCCGACTTCCTCCAGCCGCAGTACAGCGGCCAGGGCGACCGCCGCGAGGTCGCCTCCGGGTTGATCTACCGCCGGCTCTTCCAGGCGGCCACCGACGCCCGCAACAAGGTGCGCCCCGACGCGCTGCTGCTCTTCGGTGAGACCGCTCCGCGCGGGAACTCCAACGTCGCGGCGCCACTGGAGTTCTTCCGCGAGGCACTGTGCCTGACCGACAGCTGGAACAAGCGCTCCGGGTGCGAGGAGCTCGAGGCGCACGCCTACGCGCACCACCCGTACACCACGCAGTCGGGCCCCGGGTTCGTCCCCTCCCAGCGCGACCACGTGACGATCGGCTCCCTCAACCGGCTCAACAGAGCGCTGGCCCGCGCCGGCGAGGAGGATGCGCTGCGCAAGGGCATGGGCATCTGGGTCACCGAGTTCGGCATCCAGTCGATCCCCGATCCCCGTGGCGTGACCGAGACCGCCCAGGCCGAGCAGCGCGCGGTGGGCGAGCGGATGGCCTGGAACAATCCCCGCGTGCGCATGTTCGCCCAGTACCTCATGCGCGACAGCGACCCGATCGAGGGCGCGCCGGAGTCCGAGCGCTTCGGCGGCTTCGAGTCGGGCCTGCGCAACAACAACGGCGACCTCAAACGCGCCTACAAGGCCTTCCCGGTGCCCATGGTGGCCAAGAAGGTCGGCCGTGAGCGCGTGCGCACCTACCTGTGGGGCCTGGTGCGACCCGCCGAGGGCGCCACCCGCGTGTCAATCGACTACGCGTCGAGGAGCGGCGACTGGCGCTACCTCAAGGCGGACACGACCAACAGCCGTGGCTTCTGGGAGACGAACACCACGTTCGTCGACGACCGCCGCTACCGCGTGCGCTGGACGGCCCCCGACGGCACCGAACGCGTGGGTCCCCTGACGCGCGTCTACGACCGCTAGACTCCCTTCAGTACATAGACCCCTGGGGACGACAGGCTTCGACGTGGTCGATCTCGGAGGGTTGGTTGCGAGTCGAGGAGCCGGAGGCCTCGTAAAAACCGGCAAAACCATACGTGCGGACTCTCACGAGTACGCCCTCGCCGCTTAGCACTAGCTAAGCCGTGAGGTCTCGAGCACCGCTGGCCTGCGGCGGTGACCATCGGGATCAGAAAGCGGGCTCGCCTGAGGCGTCTGCTCCCGCCGCCTCGGGGACTTTCAGGGAGCTGGCTCCCCAGAACCCCGCCGGCGCGGCGACCGGGGAGCGAGATCTTGAGCGCCGGCTACGCTCGTAGAAGCCATCCCAACGCGACCGCGGACGCGGGTTCGATTCCCGCCGTCTCCACTGCGACGGTTAGACGCTCCAGTTTCCACTAGGGAGGCTGGGGCGTCCGCCGCGCGGGAGACCATCTCGGTGGCGGACCTCGCGGACGAGGCCCGGATCGTGCCTCACGCCAGCGGGCCGGCACGCGGCTATCACATCAGCCCCGCCAGTCGGTAGAGCACGAGGCTTCCCGCGACCGCCACGTTGAGCGAGGCGCCGACGCCGACCATGGGGATCTCGACGC